>JBILPO010000250.1:0-3819 GCA_044373805.1 Pelobium sp. | reverse complement strand
AAAGATATTTTAATTAAAAAATTTTCATCTTGAAGTCATCCCAAGAAATTTTACAGATTGCGAATAAAACAATATTAATTGAATCTAAGGCTATTCATCAGCTTACTAATCAGATCAATGAAGATTTTAGTAGGTTGGTTAAAGAGATTCTAAATCTTAAAGGAAGAGTGATAATAACGGGCGTTGGAAAAAGTGCAATTATTGCTCAAAAGCTAGTGGCCACATTTAACTCTACTGGTACACCCTCTATTTTTATGCATGCTGCAGATGCGGTTCATGGAGATTTAGGAATTATCCAAAAAGATGATTTGGTACTTTGTTTATCTAAAAGTGGCAACACTGCAGAGATTAAAGTCCTAATTCCTTTGCTCAAGCAAAGTCAAAATCTTTTAGCTTGTATTGTAGGAGAGAAAAATTCATACTTAGCCCAACAATCTGATTTTATTTTAGATGCAACCATTGAAGTAGAAGCCTGCCCAAATAATTTAGCACCAACAACCAGCACTACGGCACAATTAGTGTTAGGAGACGCATTAGCTGTTTGTTTAGTAGAATGCAGAGAATTTTCTAAAGAAGATTTTGCTAAATTTCATCCTGGAGGTGCTTTAGGTAAAAGGCTTTATTTAAAAGTTTCTGATTTATCTGATTTAAATGAAAAACCACAAATTGGTTTAAATGCAAATATTAGAGAAGTGATTTTAGAAATCACAAAGAAAAGATTAGGTGTAGTTGCCATTGTTGATGGAGATGAATTAAAAGGTGTAATTACTGATGGAGATTTAAGAAGAATGATGGAGAAATATCCATCGTTTGAAAACTTAAAAGCTATAGACATCATGAACAAAAACCCTAAAACTATTGATTATCAAGAAATGGCCGTAAACGCACTTCAAATGATGAAAAACTACAATATTACTCAACTCATTGTAAAAAGAAATAATTTATACGAAGGAGTTGTACATTTACATGACTTATTAAAAGAAGGAATTATCTAAATTAAACATAAATGAAGAATAATAATTATGCGCTAATTATGGCTGGCGGTATCGGTAGTCGCTTTTGGCCAGTTAGCAGAACCACTTATCCAAAACAATTTTTAGATGTTTTAGGTACGGGTAAAAGCCTTATTCAAAATACTTTTGAAAGATTTAAAAAGATTCTTCCGGTAGAAAATATCTACATTTTAACCAATGAGAACTATTTTGATTTGGTAAAAGAACAAATACCAGAATTAACTGATAATCAAATTATTGGAGAGCCTATTATGAGAAATACAGCTCCTTGTATTGCTTATGGTTGCTATAAGATTAAGCAATTAAATCCAGACGCATTAATTGTAGTTGCTCCCTCAGATCATTTAATTTTAGAAACAGAAAATTTTATTGATATCATCAATAAATCCTTAGAAGCGGCAAAGGAAAATGATTGTTTAATTACTCTTGGAATTAAACCGTCAAGACCAGATACTGGCTATGGCTACATACAATACTCAAATAAAGCTTTAGCTGATAATTTATATAAGGTGAAGACTTTTACAGAAAAACCTTCCTTAGAAATTGCTCAATCTTTTTTAGCTAGTGGAGATTTCCTTTGGAATGCGGGTATTTTTATATGGTCTGTTGATGCAATAATTGCTGCACTTGATAAACATCTTCCAGAAATGAGTGAGATTTTTAGAGATGGCAAACTAGCTTATAATTCAGGAACAGAAAAAGATTTTATCCAAAATGCTTTTCAACGCTGCACCAATATCTCTATAGATTACGGTATTATGGAAAAAGCAGAAAATGTTTACGTAATGCCTGCCGATTTTGGATGGTCTGATTTAGGTACTTGGGCTTCTGTATATGATTTGGCAGATAAAGATTATGTTGGTAATGCAGTTATTCACCCACAAAAAGTGATGATGTATAACTCCTCAAACTGTATGGTAAACGTTCCAGGAGACAAACTGGTTATTTTGCAAGGCTTACATGATTTTATAGTTGTGGAGGCTAATAACACGTTAATGATTTGCCCTAAAGATAAAGAGCAACATGTAAAACAAGTTGTTGCTGATGTTAAACAAAGATTTGGCACCAAATATATTTGATAATAAGCGCTCAAAATTTTAGGTATCAAAATTTTGGGCGCTTTAACAGGCTTTACGCTATATCTTTTTTAAAAAGATAATCCAAAAATCATCTTTAAAAAAAGGATGCCGCTTCAATCCTTAGCGCAATTTACCAGTTGTAAAAAACTAAATATTAAGAGTTTATACGTTGTCTCACCGCTTCGTACAATATCACACCTGCTGATACCGAAACATTAAGGGAAGCTATTTTACCCGACATTGGTATTTTAGTTAGGTAATCTGCATTTCTCATTAAATCAAAAGAAATTCCTTCATCTTCTGCTCCCATTATAATGGCTGTTGGCGCAGTATAATCTGGCTTATATATAAAATCTTCTGTTTTTTCTGTACAAGCTACAATCTGTAAACCCGAATCTTTTAAGAATCTTAATACTTGTATTAAACTATCATGTCTGCAAATTGGAATTTTGTACAATGCACCAGCAGAAGTTTTCACAGCATCGGGATTTACTTGTGCTGATCCTTTTTTAGGCACCACAATAGCATGTACTCCAGTACATTCTGCAGTTCTAACAATGGCTCCAAAATTTCTTACATCGGTAATACCATCCAAAATCATAATCAATGGCGTTTCTCCTTTTTCAAAAATATCAGGAATAATATTCTCTATTTTTTGATAAGTAATTGGAGAAATAAAAGCAATAACACCTTGATGGTTTTTTACAGTAATTCTATTTAATTTTTCTATCGGAACTTGCTGAGACGGAATATCGTATTCTCTTAATAATGTTCTTAATTCAGAAATCAAACCACCAACTAAACCTCTTTGAAGAAAAAGCGACTCAATATCTTGACCAGATTTAATGGCTTCAATCACCGCTCTTATACCAAAAATCATTTGATTTACCTCTTTAGGCTCATTTTGAAATCTTTTTTCCATAATTTTCGCAATTTAGGTAAAAAACACATTACTCATTTAATAAAAAGTCAGGCAAAAAGCAATAGTCATCTCTTAGCTAACATTTATATTTTTTATTAACAATATGTTTAAACGCCATTAAAGAGTTATTTTAAAGTTTACCAACAGGTTATCCACAAGCAATGTTGAAAATTATTTACAAAAAGGCCTTAAAATCAAAGATGTGTATCCCATAGACCAAATGCGCTGTTTATAACTCTTAAATTAAGGTATTCAATTTTGTATATTTTTGTAGTCATGAGTTTAGAATCTGATTCCAATAAAGTATCCCTTTCAAAGGATAAAAGAAGTAGACTAGGAAATTTAGTTTCTGGTTTAGGAAAATTACCTCCACAAGCTTTAGACTTGGAAGAAGCTGTTTTAGGTGCCTTAATGCTAGAGAAGGATGCGCTTTCAGCAGTTATAGACATTCTTAAACCCGATGTTTTTTATAAAGATGCTCATCAAAAGATTTTTCAATCTATTCAAACACTCTTCACCGCTTCTTCTCCAGTTGATATTTTAACGGTTACCGCTCAACTAAGACAACAAGGCGACTTAGAGATGGTTGGTGGTGCATTCTATATTACAGAATTAACAAACAGAGTTGCATCTGCAGCTAATATTGAATTTCATGCGAGAATTATTTCTCAAAAATTTATACAAAGAGAATTAATTAGAATCTCTACTGATATTATCAATCAATCTTATGAAGATACCAGTGATGTTTTTGAACTCTTAGATTATGCCGAGAAAAACCTTTTTGATATTGCTCAAAATAATTTAA
>JBILPO010000249.1:0-3839 GCA_044373805.1 Pelobium sp. | reverse complement strand
TCATTAAATCGGCAAACTCATCAATAACCAAAACTATAAAAGGCAAAAATTTATGCCCGTTATTAGGGTTCAGCTTTCGCTTGATGAATTTCTCATTATACTCTTTTAGGTTTCTTACGCCGGCATCTTTCAACAAATCATAACGCTGATCCATCTCAATACATAAAGAATTTAGCGTATTAATTACCTTCTTGGTATCAGTAATAATGGCTTCATCTTCTCCAGGTAATTTTGCTAAGTAATGTCTCTCAATTTTTTTGAAGACCGAAAGTTCTACCTTTTTTGGATCGACCAACACAAATTTTAACTGTGA
Organism: Pelobium sp.; assembly: GCA_044373805.1. Lineage (GTDB taxonomy): Bacteria > Bacteroidota > Bacteroidia > Sphingobacteriales > Sphingobacteriaceae > Pseudopedobacter. Next base: position 3,526 of record JBILPO010000249.1, on the reverse strand, counting down.
TGGATGCTTTTTGTAAAGCAATGAAACCAAAATGGTATTGATACCCACAGACTTTCCTTGCCCGGTTGCTCCTGCCACTAACATGTGAGGCATTTTAGCTAAATCGGCAATAAAAACCTCATTAGAAATGGTTTTACCCAATGCAATTGGTAAATCCATAGTGGTATTTTGAAACTTTTCTGTAGCGATAATAGAGCGCATTGAAACCATTTCTGGGTTACGATTTGGAACTTCTATACCGATGGTTCCTTTACCTGGCATGGGTGCAATAATTCTGATTCCTAAGGCCGCTAAACTTAAAGCAATATCATCTTCTAAATTTTTAATTTTAGAAATTCTTACTCCCGGCGCTGGGATAATTTCATACAAGGTAACCGTTGGACCAATGGTAGCCTTAATTTTATCAATCTCAATGTTGTAATTATTGAGGGTTTCTACAATTTTATTTTTGTTGGCTTCTAATTCGGCAGTATCAACCGATACTTTATTAGAACCATATTGCTCTAACAATTCAATAGTTGGGTTTTGGAAAGAAGAAAGATCTAAAGTGGGGTCAAAAGCACCAAACTGTTCTACTAAGCTTTCTGATTTTACTTCTTCCTCCGTTTTCTGTATCACTAATTCTAGTGGTGCTTCTTGCTCCTCTACTTTAGGCTCAGGCTTTGAATGAGCAATTTCTGTCCACTCCTGTTCTTTTTCTGGCGCAAAAAATTCTGGCTCTTCTTCTTTGTCAATTTCTTCGTTTAAAGTATTTTCAACCTCAAAACTAGTTTTTAAGGGAACTGGAATGGGCTGATTTGCCACTCTATTTCTTAAGGGAAATTCAACAGCTTTTGAAGGATACTCTTCTTCTAAAATAGGTTCGTCCTCGGTTTCTAATTCTTCATTTAACGGAATAATTTCTTTTACTTTTCTTTCTGGAATTTTAAAATCAATATTGTAAGCTATTATTAAACAGGTTAAGCCTGCAAAAACCAGTATAAAACCAACTCCAGTTGCTCCAATTTGCGCTTGTAAAAGCTGGTTGGTATAAAAACCAAATTCTCCTTCTAGATAATGAGGATATTCGGCTATAAAAGCATGAGCAAATCCTAAAGTAATAGAGGTAAAAACCAAAAGAAAGAAACTGTAAGCCAATGTTTTGGGAATAGAAAACAATTGCACCTTAAACAGCAAGCGGTATCCTAATACAATAAATACGAACACAAAAAGAAAAGATGCAATACCAAACCATTCGTAAATAAATTGATAAGATAGCAAAGCGCCCAATTTGCCTGCCCAGTTCTGAATATCTGGATCAATAGCACCATTAGATTTTAACTCTTGTAGTGTTTTAAAGAGATTACTCCAGCCTCCATTTGCATCTATCACGTAACTTTGGTCGTCTTCCCAAGTAAAAAGATAGGATGTAAAAGCCATCAAAAAGTAAAGAGCAAGCAGCAATAAAAACAAACCAACAATTTTTATTGCTCTGTCATTATTAAAGTTAAATCGCGGAAAACTATCTCCACTCTCTTTAATAACTGTTTTTTTGAAAGGTTCAGAAGTATTACTAGAATCTTCTCTAAAAGTATTGGTTCTAAATTGATTTCCTTTTACAGGCATTTGCGCTTTAATTATCCGAACAAATATAATTTAATGCTTAAGTAGATGCTAAAAATAATTAGGATAATTCACTAAGCATAAAAAAATGATGAACGTTTTTAAAATTATTTAATTATTTAAAATTAACTTTTTGTTAATCCTTTTAATATTTCTTTTACCAAACCAGGGCCCTCATACACAAAACCGGTATAAACCTGTATTAAAGAGGCTCCAGCATCTAATTTTTCCTGAGCATCTTTAGCATTGTGAATCCCTCCCACCCCAATAATAGGGAAAGATTTTCCAGATTTATCTGACAAATACTTTATCACTTCTGTAGATCGCTTGGTTAAAGGTTTTCCGCTTAAACCACCCATCTCCATTTTTTGGCTTTCGCCCGATGCTAATCCTTCCCTAGAAATGGTGGTGTTAGTTGCAATTACGCCGGCAATTTTAGTTTCGGTTACAATCTCAACAATATCATCTAGCTGGGAGTTGGTTAAATCTGGCGCAATTTTTAAAAGTATAGGCTTAGCAACATGGTGCGTTAAATTTCTGCTTTGAAGCGTATTTAAGATCTTTTTAAGTGGCTCTTTTTCTTGTAATTCCCGTAAACCCGGTGTGTTTGGAGAGCTTACATTCACTACAAAATAATCTACCACATCAAACAAGCGATCAAAACATTTAATATAATCATTAACCGCCTCTTCATTTGGCGTATTTTTATTCTTGCCAATATTTCCGCCAATAATTAACCCGTCTCTTTTAACCAAGGTTAGTTTTTTAGCTAAAACATCTACACCCTTATTATTAAAACCCATTCTGTTAATAAGGGCTTCATCTTGAGGTAGCCTAAACATTCGAGGTTTCTCATTACCTGGTTGTGGCAAAGGCGTTACCGTACCAACCTCAATAAAACCGAAACCAAAATTAGCCAGTTCTTCAATATACTCTCCGTTTTTATCAAAGCCTGCAGCTAAGCCAACAGGGTTTTTAAACTTTAATCCAAAAACTTCACGTTCTAAACTTTTGTGCTCAAATTTAAAAGTCGACTGTATTAATTTTGGGATACCCCACATTCTTTGCGCCCTTTGCAAAGTGCCGGTCACAAAATAATGTATCTTTTCTGGATCGAATTGAAAGAAAAACAGCTTTATAAATTTGTACATAGCCTCAAATTTAAGATTTTATTTTTGTTGGGAAGATAGGATGATGGATGAAAGACAAAAGATGAAGGATGAAAGACAAAGGATTAAAGATGAAGGATGATTTATGCTATTATGCCTTATTTGTTATGTAGAAAAAAAGAAACAAGTTTGCTCTTAAATCAAATTAATTTAAGCTTTAAACCTCGCCTATTTACCTTTTCAAATTGCCAATTTCCTGTAAGTTGTTGCGCATTTCTTCACAAACTTTTAGCATTTCTTCACAAGAAATCGGTATTTCTTTGAAGGTTTTTGCCTTTTCTCCACAAGAAATTGGGATAAATGGAAAGATAAATTCCTAAAAATATTGATCGGCCTTCCCTTCCAAATCTTCATAGACCGGCCCAAAACCTTGCGTGGTGGTTCTTTCACCATCAAAATAAGTTCCCACCTGCAAAGATTCAGTAGCGTGGGGCCCTTGCTGGTAAAATCAGAAATTTGATATTTAGCACACAGAGGTTTTTTTTTAACGCAAAGAGCGCTAACGTTTTAAAGACAGAGGACGTAAAGCTTATTTAACCGCATATTAAGATTTTGCGTCCTTTGCGTGTTTTATTCTTTGCGTCCTTTGCGTGAAATCTTATTTGCAGCGTAATTCATCAAAATTTTTATTTCATTAAATAATCATCCGCTTCCTTTCCAGCTGAAGACTCGTTCTTTTTTCTTGATAAAACCCGCGGGAACCCAAATGACCAATACAAAAAATATCCAAAAAACAGCTTCCTCTTAAATTACTA
>JBILPO010000248.1:0-3848 GCA_044373805.1 Pelobium sp. | reverse complement strand
AAGAGTTATTCTTCAAATTTTGGTCTAATACCAAGATGTTATAATTGCTTAGGGGGGCAATTTCTACGGTTTCTCTGCTTCCGTTTGGATGCTCTATAATGGCCTCTGTTTTTTTAGAAACCGCATTAAAAAAACCTATTCCTAACCCTTTTGCGGTTCGGCCAGATATTTTTGTGGCGTTTATTAACTTGGTTTGAGCCGGGTTTTCAATAATTTTATCATTTGAGCCCAAAGCATTATAAAGTTTATAAGCGTTAATTGGCGATGCACCTACTCGTCTGCTGTAAAATAGATCTCCTTTGTTAAATAGTTCGGTTCCTTCGGTAAAAAACTGACGATTCTCATTAAATCTTACTTCAAAAGGTGTAAGGTTTAACACCTGATTATCTGATTGAACCTGACCAAAATCAGGAATCAATGTCATGTCTAAGGTGAAGCTTTGGTTAATTCCGTATTTAATATCCATCCCACCATTAAAAGAATAAGTAGTATTATTTATTCCGGTTTGATTAAGAGGGTAATTATTCACGTAAGAAGAAATATAAGGGCTAAAAGATAATCTTAAGGGCGATTTCACTTTTTCTATGCCTACTAATTCACCTTCTTGATTTATAAAACCATTTCTGGCAGGATCTAACCTATTCCAAGTTAATTTCTGTTGAAATTTTTGGCGACTACGTACAATATTTAAGCCCCAATTTTGGACATCTTTACTGGCAAACCTTAAAGCCGAATAAGGAATTTTCATTTCGGCTACCCAAACATTACCGTCAATTTTTACGGCACTCTCCCAAACCGCATTCCATGCGTCATCTTCTCCCTGGGCAGAAAACTTAGCATCAAACTGAACGCCTGCCGCCGTTACAGCAAATTCTTGTGCATTGATTTTATCATTATAAGTATCTAAAATCACATCAATAAAATCAGCGTTGCCAATTTGGTCTCTATTGGTGAGCTCTTTAGCAATATCTTTTGCCTCCAATTCATACATTCTAGCGGCGATATAAACGGCTTGGTCATCATATAATATGTACACCTCGGTTTTATGATTTGCGTCTTCCTTTACATCAGGAACTGGTTGAAAAGCAATAAAATCTGTTGCTAAAGGGGCGTTTTTCCAAATATCTTCATTAATAATCCCATCTATTTTAGGTGCAGTAGTTGTTTTTTTAGCGGCTAATGTTTTAGGTGTTTGTGCGGATGCTATAAATGTTAAACTAATTAGTATAAGGCTTAATAAAAATATTCTCATTGTACAAGGTTTGGTCTATTAGACGCCAAGCCTATCTAAACGTTGCGGTGCTAATTGTTAAATTTTTGTTAAAGCCTGTTTGTAACGTAAATGTTATTTTTAAAGCATCAATTATAGATTGAAAATCTACGTCTTTTCTTTTCGCTCAAAATGATAACTTTGTCCCTACAAGGGATTCCGCATTCATGAAATGAATTTTAAAGCGGAACAATCCAAAAACTTTAAGAATAAACAGGATTAAGGCATGTTTGATAATTTGCAGGATAAGCTCGAAGGAGCATTTAAAGTATTAAAAGGACAAGGTAGCATTACCGAAATTAACGTGGCTGAAACCATGAAAGAGATTAGAAAAGCTCTTTTAGATGCTGACGTTAACTATAAAACCGCTAAAACTTTTACCGATGAGGTAAAGCAAAAAGCATTGGGGCAAAATGTATTAAATGCAATTTCTCCGGGTCAGTTATTGACTAAGGTAATGAATGATGAGTTGACTGCTTTAATGGGAGGCAGCGTAGAAGAGCTCAACATTAAAACCAATCCAACTGTTATTTTAATTGCAGGTTTAAATGGTGCGGGTAAAACCACTTTCACCGGAAAATTGGCTCTTTATCTTAAAACCCAAAAAGGAAAAAAGCCATTATTGGTAGCTGGTGATGTTTATCGCCCGGCAGCAATAGATCAATTAGAGGTTCTAGCAAGCCAAGTTGATGCCGAAGTTTACACCAACAGAGAATCTACAAACCCTGTAGCCATTGCTTTAGAAGGTATTGCTTACGGTAAAAAGAATGGTAATAACGTTATCATTATAGATACTGCAGGTCGTTTAACTTTAGACGATGCCTTGATGGATGAAATTGCCGAAGTTAAAAGAGCAACCCAACCACAAGAAATTTTATTTGTGGTAGATGCCATGACTGGGCAAGATGCCGTGAATACCGCCAAAGTATTTAACGATAGGTTAGACTTCACCGGAGTGGTATTAACCAAATTAGATGGAGATACCCGTGGTGGAGCAGCGCTTTCTATTAAATCTGTAGTTAATAAGCCCATCAAATTTGTAGGTACTGGCGAGAAAATGGACGCCTTGGATGTATTCTATCCAGATAGAATGGCTTCCCGTATTTTAGGTATGGGTGATGTGATCTCTTTAGTAGAAAGAGCACAACAACAGTTTGACGAGAAAGAAGCCGCCGCTTTACAAAAGAAAATCCGCAAGAATAAATTTGATTTTAACGATTTCTTGGGTCAGATACAGCAAATCAAAAAGATGGGTAACATCAAAGATTTAATGGGCATGATTCCCGGTGTTGGTAAAATGATGAAGAACGTAGATATTGACGATAACGCCTTTAAAGGGATAGAATCTATCATCCAATCTATGACTCCGCATGAGCGTGAAAACCCAGATAGCATTAGCCAAAGCCGTAGAAACCGTATTGCAAAAGGTAGCGGAAACGACATGGCCGAAGTAAACAAACTCATTAAACAGTTTGAAGATATGCGTAAGGTGATGAAACAATTCTCAGACCCATCTGCCATGGCTAAAATGCAAAAAATGATGAAGGGAATGCCTGGAGGAGGAATGGGAAGGTAGTTTTTTAAGTCAAAAGTTTAGAGCAGAAAGCTTAAAGCTGATTTGCAAAATATTTGAAAGCCTGAGAATTTATTCTTGGGCTTTTTTGTTTTAGGGCGTTTATACACGCTTTACACCATATCTTTTTTGTCACCCAGAGCGGAGTCGAAGGACCGCTTCAATTGTTTACGCAAAATTGGTGCTTTATAAATTAGGTTGTAGGGTAATTAAATTCTATAAGTTTTAGAAATCTATTTTATTGCATCTAAAAATTGAAAAACATAAAAATTACTATCAATAGCACAGAAAAATAACAGTTTCAAAAACCGCCACAAGCCAACTGAAATCAGAGGGATAACGGGGGTTTTATTGCGTATTATACAAGTTGGTAGCAAGTTTATCGAGACAGCAACAAGACATGAAAGAATAAACACATTAAAATTTTTGACAGCTCATAAATAAAATATGTATTATTGATTATAAGATGGAGATTTGACTCCATTACAAAAAACGGGGCGAGACTGAAAAGCCAAACGAGTAAGACAATTTAAAACGTAAAAAAACAAAAAAATGGACGCACAAAAAGTCGACATGTTCATCATGTCAAACGGGAAATTCTTCGAAGCTCATCAAATGAGCATGATTAGGGATAGATTAGTTGCTCTTGACGATTCAAAATGGGTAATGTTATCAACTGCTCAATTCAAAGACCCAACGACAACTCTTATTGTTTCAATCTTAGCAGGTAGCTTAGGTATAGACCGGTTTTTGATTGGCGACACAGGACTTGGAGTTGGTAAACTTTTGACTTGTGGTGGTTTCGGAATCTGGGCAATTATTGACTGGTTCATGATTCAAAAAGCAACAAGAGAAAAGAACATACAAAAAATTCAACAGTTTTTGTATTAATGACACTCAACAGGAATAAGCTGTATTCATTATTGCTTATAGCATGTTTAGCAGGGTATATTTGGCTATACTTCTTCGTAATTAAAAACAACGCTGGCAATATATCAGCAGCAG
>JBILPO010000247.1:0-3854 GCA_044373805.1 Pelobium sp. | reverse complement strand
AGGCGCATCCAGCAGTTCTCCTTGAAAAGAATCTGATAGCGCAGAGGTTTCATCATTTAAAACACCCGGAATTAACCTCACCACCGCATCTACCACAATAGCAGCCGGCAGCTCTCCGCCCGATAAAACATAATCGCCCACAGATATTTCACGAGTTACATAAATGTCTCTTATACGCTGGTCTATGCCCTTGTAATGGCCGCAAAGAATCATGATGTTCTCTTTGCCCGAAAGCTCATTAGCTATCTCCTGATTTAAAGTCACCCCATCAGGCGTCATAAAAATAATTTCATCGTAAACCCTTTCGGTCTGTAGTTTTTCTATGCAATTAGAAAAAGGTTCAATTTGCATCACCATGCCACTGCCGCCACCGTAAGGATAATCATCTACACTTTTCTGCTTGTTGTTAGTGTATTCCCTCAAATTATGGACATGAATTTCGGCTATTCCTTTTTTTTGCGCTCTTTGTAAAATAGAATGTGCAAACGGACTTTCTAACAAGCCAGGTAAAACGGTGATGATATCAAAACGCATATTAATTATTTACGGTTTTTTGAATGATGATTTATAATTTTTGGGCGTTCCCCTTCCCGAAGAAAAATCGGGGTGGGGCAGGCTTTACGCTGTATTTTTTGGCAAAAAAAGCCAAAAAGATGCCGCTGCAATCCTTAACGCAAATTCAGCGTCAAAAAAATTAATTACTCTAAATACAAATCCAACAAACCTTCGGGCAAATCAAAGTCAATTTTTTTATTGGGAATGTCAATTTCTAGAATAAAAGCTTCATTTAACGGAATTAAAACTTCCTTTTCCTCATAAATAATAGTCGCTATAAATTGTTGCGGAAACTCTTTTACTTCTATAATTTCTCCTAATAAACCTTCATGTTCATCAGTAGCTATAAAGCCTTGTAAATCTGTAAATGAAAATTCTTCTTTTTTCTTTTTAGGCTTTAGCCTGTTTGGAAGGTATATTTTCTTTTTAGTAATGTTTTGCGCCTTATCAATATGGTCTATGTCCTCAAAAGAGAAATAGCCTATTTGTGGCATGGGTATTTTATAAGCAGACACAAAAAAGGGAACCAATTTGCTATTCACCTCTACAAAAACCGAGTTAATTTTGAGTTTTTCGGGCTCAGGATAGGTAAAAGAAACCTGTACTTCTCCCTTTAAACCCCTGGTTTTTGTGATGTAGCCAATTTCAAAACACTCTTCAATTTTCATTTAACGCTTAATTTAATGCAAAAATACAGATTTGAGGCTTAATTAATCGGCCATTTCTAAGCTTTCCCAACTTTCTTTTTTATACTGAGAGAAAGTTAAGGCTGCGGCTAACGTCATTAATGCGGCACTTATCCATATCACGAGCTCCCATTTTGCAGCCCAAAAATGTAGAAAACCTAATCCAACTGGGATAATAAAAATGAATAATCCAATAAATACTTTACCTGTTTGTTTAAGATTTATGGGTTGAGAAAAAGGGAATCCTTTTACTTGAAAAAGAGCGATTAACAAACCATAAATAATACTCACCATAAAGGCTAAAATTAAATCGTTAAGTACCTGAGGACCCCAAAAAACTAAGCTAAACACGGCTATCAACAAAAAATAAGGCAAATAATATTTCACAATTACGGCTTTAAACATACCGGCTAATATTTTACCCGGCTTTTGTAAAGGGGTACTATAAAAAATCCACGATGCTTTGTATTTTTCTGTCATGCTGATGTGTTGCAATACGGTAGTTAGCACAAAACTGGTGAGGTAAATTAACAGGATATACATATTTCCATCCAGTAAATTTGCCCACTTATCTGTCATAGAACCTTTCCCATTTATAAAGCCAAAATAAATAAAGTAAACCGGCACATAAGCAAAAGACGGATATACTTTCACTTTAAAATCTCGATATCTTGATGACAGAAGCCAAGTAATTTTAAATCCTGCATTTTCTACTGAATCTGGTGCCAAAATTTTGGCAATTTTATTCATAAAACCTCTAGAAGCTCCTTTTCCTTCTGAGGAGATTACGTTTCCATCTTCTCCACTGCCGCTAATAGCCGAAAGCTTTTGATTAAAGCCAGGCGCCAAAACTTTCACCACTAAGTACAAAGAAATAAATGGCGTAACTATAGCCGTAAATGCCAATAAGTAGGTCACCCAATTAACGGCTAAAAAGTTGGTTGCCAACTCATGTAATGCAGCTAACCATACTGGTGGCAATAAGGTTAAGAATTTATGATCTAGCAGGTTTATTCCGTTTAACATCTCAGCGGTTAAAAGCTTTGGTAAAGTATAATAAGCTGCAAAAATTACTACCGAAAAAAATATTTGAAAGTAAGAGATAAAGTCTTTGAACTTTTGCGGACTTGTTACTTTTAAAACAATCAAATAAATAATGTTGACGATAAAAATACTAAGAACGGTTGCAATAAAAACTTCTACTATAAACATTAAGCCAGAGGCAATACCATCAAATATAAAACAGTACAAAACACCTCCCAAAGCTATAGAAAAAGACATTTTTGCCGTATGAATACCAATATGTAAAATTCTGGAAAGGGTAAACGTACTGTTAGCAACCGGGCGAGGCAGTATGATATAATTATCTCTTACATCAATTAATACACTGGTAAAATCTGATATTAATGTGACGGCTAACATCACCATAAAAGCAGAGAAATAAATGGTATGCCCAATGTAAGGTTGCTTAGCCAAGGCTAAAAAAATAGCCATAAAAGCACCCATAAACCCTAGCGTTAGCATGGTTAACCAACTAGAATTATTACTTTCTTTTTTCTTCTTCTGCTTTTGCTGGTTGTAAATGTTTGGCCTTCTATCATCCATTTTTAATTTGGTTAAAAGGATGATGCGAAGTTGCTCGGCATCAACACCAAATCGGTTAAAAATTGGCTTAAAAAGAAGGATGAACTTAATGATGTATTTATTAAACATAAAAAATTAGCTTAAAGCGTTTAAAACATCATTAGCTTCTTTATTAGATTCTTCTTTGCCGGTAAGTTTGGCAAAAATGCTTTCTAAAGTTTGGTTTCCACCAGCTTTTAAATCTTCAAAAGAACCGTCGGCAATAATTTCTCCGTTGGCAATCAGCAATATTCTGTCTGATACTTTTTCAACTACATCCATCATGTGCGAGCAATAGAAAATGGTTTTACCTTCTTTGGCTAAAAGGGCAATTAATTCTTTTACCATAATAACCGCATTGGCATCTAAACCAGAAAGTGGCTCATCTAAAATGATAATTTTTGGGTTGTGTATAATGCCAGATATCAGCAATACTTTCTGACGCATTCCTTTAGAAAAAGTATCCATACGCTGGTCGGCATTTGTACCAATGCCAAAAGCGGTTAACAGTTTCATGGCTCTATCTGCAATATGGTCTTCTTCCATACCGTAAAGTTTACCCACAAAATCTAGGTATTCTAGTGGAGTTAATACCTCATATATTTCGGCGTTTTCTGGTACATAACCAATTTGACTTTTAATGGCTAAAATATCTTGTTTAATACTCTGGTTGTACATCAAAACATCTCCTTCAAACTCGGGAATTAAACCCGTTAAAATTTTAACTGTGGTTGATTTTCCTGCTCCATTTGGACCTATATAACCAATCACCTGACCGGGATAAATCTCTAAATTTATGCCTTTTAGAACTTGTTTATCGCCATAACTTTTCTTTAAATTTCTAATGCTGATGATAGGTAGTGTTTCTGATTCCATGTTGTTGTGATCTGTTTTAAACTGAATTAGATTGGTGTTTATGAGTTTAGTTACGATTTTTTTGCGTTAACGATAGCAGTGAAAATCCTTTTGCTTTTTGGAGCAAAAGATTGT
>JBILPO010000246.1:0-3857 GCA_044373805.1 Pelobium sp. | reverse complement strand
ATTTACTTTACTGCTTCTTTCTCTAATTCTAAAGTATAAATCATCATCTATCTATATAACAGAATCTTTTGAAACAATGGTTTTTTAAAACCTAATATTTAATACTAATCAATTACAGAAAAACTACAGCATTAACTGCTTTTTTAGTCTAATATCGGTCGAAGAACTTCCTATTAATATTTCGAAACTACCTGGTTCTAACAACCAATCATTTTTACTTTCATCAAAATATTGAAAAGCTTCTTTCGGTAAGGTTAAAGTAATAGTTTTTGATTCTTTAGCGTTTAAGAATACTTTTTCAAAAGCTTTTAACTCTTTTTCAGGTCTTTTCACAGTAGATTGGATATCCTTCACATAAGACTGAACAACTTCGGCACCAGCTTTAGATCCTGTATTTGTCAATTTAACCTTTACAATTACACCTCCATTTGATTTTTTCATATCTAATAAATCATACCTAAAAGAAGTGTAAGACAAACCATGTCCGAAAGCAAATTGTGGCTCCACTTTATAAGTGTCGTTATATCTGTAACCAACAAAAATATCTTCTTTATATTCAACAACGCCATTTATTCCATGAAAATCACCCAATTTGTGAGCGGGAGAATCTTCTAACGTTTTTGGGAAAGTCATGGGTAATTTACCTGATGGATTTACCTCTCCAAATATAATTTTAGCCAAGGCGTTTCCACCTTCCATTCCGGGATACCAAGCTTGAATAATAGCAGGAGCTTTAGATATCCATTTTGTCATGTCTACTGGTCCACCTCCAATTAATACCACAATAGTTTTAGGATTAGCTTTTAAAACTGCCTGTATCAATTCATCTTGCTCAAAAGGCATCGTTAAATTTGGTTTATCAACTGATTCGGCATCAAAAGTATTATCATTCCACTTACTATAATCGAAGCCATGAGTCCACCCGCAATAAAGAATTGCTACATCAGCATTTTTGGCTGCATTAACCGCCTCCTCAATTAACTGAGGATCTGCTTTTTGGTTTTTTTGTATTTTATATCCTCTGGCATAGGTGATATCGGCACTGACGCCCACCAAATTTTTTAGTCCCTGTAAAGGAGTAATTTCATATTTGGCTTTTACTTGGGAACTTCCTCCTCCCATTGCATTTTCTCGATTAGCATTTTCGCCAATTACTGCAATACTTTTAATAGCCCTTTGATCTAAAGGAAGTAGAGACTCTTGATTTTTTAATAAAACAATACCTTCTTCAGCAACTTTTAATGCAACTTTTTGGTGCTGAGGCGCATTATATAAACCTGGCTTTCTATCATTATTAATCATGTTGTTCTTAAACATGATTCTTAAAATTCTTCTTACTTTTTCATCAATGATAGATTCTGGAATTTCACCCTTTTTAACCATAGCTAAAGCAGGGTTTGCGAAGAAAAACTGATCATAAATATTTTGTTTTATGGTTTTCCCTGCTGCATCGGATTGAGAAACATTATTGTTCATCAATTTCAAATCGGTTCCCATTTCTAAATCAGTTCCGTAAAGTAAACCCTCTTTTGTGTTGTGAACCGAGCCCCAATCACTTAATAAAACACCTTTAAAACCCCATTCTTGTTTTAAAATTTTATTCACTAAATATTCATTGTGCGTAGCAAATTGACCTCTAAACTTATTATAAGACCCCATTACTAAATCTACATTAGCTTCTTTAACCGCAGCTTTAAAGGCGGGCAAATAAATTTCTCTTAATGCTCTTTCACTCATCTTTACATCAACAGTATTTCTATCAGCTTCTTCATTATTGGCTGCATAATGCTTTACACAAGTAGAAACTCCTTGGGCTTGCGCTCCATTAATATAGCCAACCGCCATTTTAGATGCTAAAAAGGGATCTTCACTGAGGTACTCAAAATTTCTCCCGTTTAAAGGGGAACGAATAATGTTTACCCCAGGCCCTAAGATGATATCTTTACCTCTGTATCTAGCTTCTCTACCTAAAACAGCACCATAATCATATCCTAATTTAACGTTCCAAGTCGCAGATAAGTTAATCCCTGTAGGTAAATAAGTTCCAGCATCATCAACTCCTATATCTAAGACCCAATCTCTACCATGCTCCGGCCTCACGCCATGCGGACCATCAGACATCACCAATTCCGGAATACCTAACCTAGCTACTCCTCCAGATGTAAAAGATTTGTAATTTGCTTTTCAATTTTTGGATTGTTTTTTTGTTGTGCTACTGAGAATTGAGTAATGGTTAGTAAAATATATACCGAGATACTACTTAAAATATGTTTTTTCATATATGATTATTGTTTGATTGTAGAAAAGTGAGAAATTATTTTTTTAAGATTTATTTTTTAAAATAATAAAGAGAGGTTGCTTTCTATTGTCGGTTTCATTGCTATTATAAAAACCGTTCCCAATTAGAATATCCTGTTTACCATCGCCATCAAGGTCTGCAGCATCCATCGTAATTCCTTTTTCAAATGGCGTGTTTACCGGAAGTTTGTAAGGTTTAAAGTTATTGTTTCCCTTATTTTGCAGATAAATAAAGGCCTCTTCTGGCTGTTTAGCCGATGGAAAAAAACTAATAGTAGCAATATCTACTAAACCATCTTTATCAAAATCTCTTGCTATGGCTTTGTAACAGCCATTAATTGGATAGAAATAATCTTGTTTAAAATTATTCTTTCCATTATTTAAATAAATATAAACACCATGATAAGGTTTTAAAACAGGTGTATAATCGGCATTATCACCACAGGTATAAATAATATCTAGAAAACCATCTTTATTAAAATCAACCAAGTCAAAAGAAGTAGAACCATAACTAGGCGGAAAACGGAGTACTTGCCTTTCTTTCATTTCTCCATTTCCGTTATTTGTATATAAAAATATACCCTCGTCACCTTGTGCAAAAAGAGCCCAAATATCAGGCTTTCCATCTTTATTGCTGTCTTTTACTATTGTAGTTAATACACCTGGTTTATTTCTTAAAATATGAATTTTAAATTGACCATTGGCTAACCCTTCACGCCATGATAAATCACCAATTACATTTCCAAACTGCGATATTACATAATCAGTTCTTCCATCAATATTTAAATCAGCCTGAGTAATTTTAACAGGTCTGGCTAATTTATTAAAAAAGGGCTTAGCGTCTAAAACGATTTGTTGCGCATTAATTTCTAGAGGTAACACAGTTCCGTTTCTTAAATTATTTGCTTCCACATCATTACCTATATTACAGGCCAATAGGATTTTATTTTGGAATACAATATCTACAATTGGACCTGGTGTTTTTACACTGCTTAATAACTTAAGGTTTGGATTGAGCACATAAAATTTTTGATCCATTGCATCGCTCACTAAAATACGGTGTGGGTTAACTGAAGTGTCAATTTTAACATAAGATGTCATAGATACTTTACCATAAAAAGATGCTTCATGAGGCAATTCGATATTAAAAAATGGCAGTTCTTCTAAATTCGCTATTTTGTTTGGATGTGGTTGTAAAAAATCTGGAGCGGTTTGCACAAAATAATCTACCATAAGTTGCCATTCTAAAGAGTCTATAATAGGATTAGCTGGAAAAGTCGAAGGATCTACATCATTTATTTGATGATAAAGTTGGCCTTTAAATGACTTAAAACCAAAAAAGGGTCCCATACTAGGCATAACTCCTGTTTCCCACATTTCTTTAGGTAACAAAGATGGATTAGGTAATAAATGACATGATTGGCAATACTTTTTTGCGAGAGCTTTTCCCTCTTCTAAATTAGCCTTAGGCCCGCCTGTTTCTGTCTCATCACTATCGATTCTTATAACGTAGAAAACTAAAAATATATTAAAAATTAATAGTGCGGCTAGTAGAAATC
>JBILPO010000245.1:0-3871 GCA_044373805.1 Pelobium sp. | reverse complement strand
CCTTTAACCGATTGGATAATCAGTTTACGGTTCAAGCCTTCTATATTTAAAATCCCTTTGATCCTATAAAAAGACGCTCCTTGGATAAAAAGCATCACGGTAAGGTAATGGCGCAGCTTTATTAAATCAAAACTAGATTCAAAAATATAGCTTTGAGATACAATATCTTGATGCTGGCCTTGTTGTGGAATGGAGAAAACGTTTTTAGTTTTTGGAGAGGGATAACCCAATCTAAATTGAACCTGCTCTTTATCATAAGCTCCCAACGCTAAAATTTCATCTACCTCAACTTTGCCAAAATCTGTAAAACTTTGTGAGGCAAAAGGATTGATTTTCTTTACAATTGTTTTTACGTTTTCAATGGTAAGTCCATCTGCTTCGGCACATTTATTAAAAATAATATGATCAGCAAAGGCAATTTGTTTCGAAGCTTCTTCCTCTACCCCTAAAACATCTAATACATTTTTAACATCCACTAAACAAATTACTCCATCTAGTTTAAATGCAGTTTGAATGTTATAATCGGTTAAAAAAGTGGCAGCTACAGCTGATGGATCTGCAATGCCAGTAGTTTCTATAATTAAATGATCATAATTATACTTGCCGGTTACCAATTTGTTTAACAGTTCAAATAAATCGCCATTTAATGAGCAACAAATACAGCCATTAGAAAGCTCAAAAATATTTTCGTCCGTTCTCATCACTAATTCGGTGTCGATATTAATTTCACCAAACTCATTTTCAATAATGGCAAACTTCTTGTTTGTTTTGGCCTGAATAATATGATTAAGCAAGGTGGTTTTTCCGGCTCCTAAAAAACCTGTAAGAATGGTAACGGGTACTGATCTAAATGACATGCACCAAAGATACAATTGCAAAATAAAAATTGATTTGAAATTTTGTTTAACCCTATAATTTAGTGATTTTGCAATCCAAATATTAATTCCATGATAGATTTTAGAAGTGATACCGTAACAAAACCAACAGAACACATGCTTGCTGCCATGTTTACCGCAAAAGTAGGTGATGATGTTTTTGGAGAAGATGAAACCGTAAATGCTTTAGAAGAAAAGACTGCCGGGCTATTTGGAATGGAAGCGGCTTTGTTTTGCCCTTCTGGCACCATGACTAATCAAATTGCTATCAAATGTTTTACACAACCTTTAGATGAAGTAATTACAGATCAAACTGCTCATGTTTACAGATATGAAGGTGGCGGAATGATGTTTAACTCGGCAGTTTCTGTGAGATTACTAAACGGAGACAGAGGAAGAATAACCGCGGAAATGATAGAAGATGAAATTAACCCAGTGGGAAATGTTCATCATCCACACTCAAGTTTAGTAGTATTAGAGAATACCGTAAACAGGGGTGGAGGCAGCTGCTACACCTTAAAAGATATAGAGCCCATTTACCATTTATGCAAGCTAAAAGGGTTGAAACTGCACTTAGACGGGGCCAGAATATTTAACGCTTTGGCCGCAACGGGAGATAGGGCAAAGGATTACGGTAAATATTTTGACGGAATTTCTGTTTGCCTGTCAAAAGGTTTGGGTGCACCGGTTGGTTCTGTTTTATTAGGAAGCAAAGAAACCATACAATATGCCCGAAGGGTGAGAAAAGTTTTGGGTGGTGGAATGCGTCAGGCTGGGTTTTTAGCTGCTGCCGGAATTTATGCTTTAGATCATCATGTAGAAAGGCTGTCAAAAGACCATTTAAATGCTTCTTTATTGGCCGATACCTTAATTGAACTTCCTTTTGTGAAGAGTATTATGCCTGTTGATACCAACATTATTATTTTTGAGTTAAACGATAAAAAAGATGCTTCGCACTTGGTAGAAGAATTACAAGATAAAGGGATTTTGTGTGGCACTTTTGGTAAACAAATGATCAGATTTGTGACTCATTTAGATATTACAGAAAGTAAGGTTGACCAAGCTATTCAGATTTTGAAAAAGCTTCACTAATATTGGTTTTTAATTCTAAAGGTATTCTGATGGTAAAAGTGCTGCCTTCGTCTATGGTACTTTGCACCATAACATCTCCTTTAATACTTTTTAATAATTCCTTAACAATAAATAAACCCAAACCAGAAGAACTTTCATTGTTGGTTGGTTTATTACTGAGTGTACTAAACCTATCAAATAATTTTGTTTGTTCATCTAAGCTAATACCCGGCCCTTCGTCTTTAATGCTGATATAAAAATCTTCTTCCTTCAAAGATAAATTCACATAAATATTTTTCTGAAACGGAGAAAATTTGATGGCATTAGATAGCAAGTTATGAAGTATCCTTTTTAAGAAATTCTGATCGGTTTTAATGTTTGTTACTGCGGTGTTAGAAGTATATGCTAATTTAATTTGTTTATAATCAGCAGTATTTTTAAAATTTTCAAGGGTTTCAGCTAAAAAGAGGTTCAAATCAAATTCCTCAATATAATAATTGAGTGAAACATTCTCAACGCTATTTAAGGTTTCCATTTGATCTATTAAATGGAACACATCCTGCAAACTTTTGTTGAATATATTGAGGAGCTCTTCACTATCTTTATCTTTTACAAAATCTTGAAAAAGAAAAGAAAGCATTTTAATGTTACTTAACGGAGATTTAAGATCATGTACCAAAATTTGCGTTAACTGATTTTTTTCTTGCATTATTTTTTGCAAGTTTTCATTGTTAATCTCAAACTCCTTGTTTTTTTTATTGATACTATCTTGGTAAAATAATTTATCAAAATAATTATTTACACATTGACTTAAATATTGCACAAAATCGCTGTCAGCCTGGTTAAATTGCGGGGTTTTAGCATCATATGACGAAAAACTTAATGTGCCGGTTTCTTCTTCATTAAATCTAATAGGCACACCTATATATGATTTAATTTTAAAGTTATCAAAACAGGGGTGAGACTTGTATTCTGTTAAACTAGCATCGTCAATAAAAACAACCTCATTTTGTTTAATTGCTAAATCGCAAAAAGTATCTTTAATATTTAGGGTAACGCCTTTTAAATGATCCCCTTCTAAGACAGAATAAAACTCATGAAAAAAATAGTCGTCATTTTTTATTTTACCAATCATACCAGACTGCATCCCCAAGAAAGAACAAGAAATTTTTAAAATTTCTGAAAGGGTGTTTTCCTCGCTTTTACCAAGAATTGAAGTGATTTTAAAAATCTTATCCATTCTTTTTTTTGTCTTCTGTATGATTTGTACTCATTTAATTTATAAGGACTTAGTCCTAGGTTTTCATAAAGTGTACGTAAAGTTATTAATTTACACGTAAGAAAATATTTTTGACATAGTTTTATCTCACATTCTTTTTTTATCAATTTTTTTTTGATGGAGCAATTCGCAATTTTTTAATATCTATATTCTATTACATTTGTAATAATGGAGAAAATTTTGATTGCCAATAGGGGTGAAATTGCACTAAGAATTATGCGTAGTGCAAAAGAAATGGGAATAAAAACCGTTGCAGTTTATTCTGAAGCCGATAGAAATGCCTTACATGTGCGTTATGCAGATGAAGCGGTTTGTATAGGTGCGGCACCTTCTAACCAATCTTATTTAGTTATTGATAAAATAATTAACGCCTGTATACAAACTGGAGCTACTGGTATTCATCCCGGATACGGTTTTTTATCTGAGAATGCGGAGTTTGCCCGCAGGGTGCAACAAGCTAAATTAACCTTAATTGGTCCATCGCCAGAAGCTATGGAAATTATGGGCAATAAATTATCAGCAAAAGCAGCAGCATTAAAATACCATATTCCAATGGTGCCCGGTACAGAAGAAGCCATTACAGACATAGCCGATGCAAAAAATAGAGCCATAGAAGTAGGTTTTCCCATTCTAATAAAAGCAGCCG
>JBILPO010000244.1:0-3887 GCA_044373805.1 Pelobium sp. | reverse complement strand
AAAGTTGTAAAAGTACCTTCAAAAAGAGCGCCTCAAGTTTTAAGAGCCATTTTAAATGATTATCAGGCTAAAGCCGATACTTATCAAAACTTTCATCAGTATTATGACGATTTGGGTAAAGATTATTTCTACCAATTATTAAAACCAATTGCTGATCAATCTACCTTAACTGATGAAGATTTTGTGGATTGGGGGCATCAAGAAACTTTCCAAACTGCAATTGGTGTGGGTGAGTGTGCCGGTGTGGTGATAGATTTAGTAGCAACTTTAATTTTTGAAGCAGAAGAAAAGTTTGAATGGGCAAAAGCGTCATTTGAGAATAGGGCCTTCGCCGATGCTATTTATCAGGCATACAACGCAATGGTAAGTGGTGCAAAAGCTTTGCTATTAGATAAAGGTGTGAATCAAAGCACACAAACTGGTGTAATGAAAGCTTTTGACGAGCATTATGCTGCAGCTTTAGCAATAGAAAGCTTTACCGATTTAGTCTTACAAATCAATAAAAACGAACCTTCAGAAATTTTCGCTGAAGCTTACTTAGCATCAGCAAGTGATTTCTTAACAAAAATTAAAAATTTCAGGGTGCAACCTGAGTTAGCAATAAACAATGGTTAAAGAACCAAAAATAACATTAGTAGGCGCAGGTCCTGGTGATGTAGATTTAATGAGTATTAAAGGTGCAAAAGCTTTAGCAAAAGCCGATGTGGTATTATATGATGCCTTAGTAAATGAAGAAATACTAAGCCTCGCACCAGCAGCGGCAGTAAAGATTTTTGTAGGAAAGAGAGCCGGAAAGCACTCTATGAAACAAGAGGAGATCAATCAATTATTAGTAGATTGTGCTTTGAATTATGGCTACGTAGTGCGCTTAAAAGGAGGAGATTCTTTTGTTTTTGGACGTGGATATGAAGAAATTGATTTTGCAGCCTCTTATAATATAAAAACAGACGTAATTCCTGGAATTTCTAGTTCTATAGCCGTTCCTGCTTTATGCGGTATTCCCATCACTCATCGTGGCGTAAGCGAAAGCTTTTGGGTAATTACTGGTACAACTACCTCAGGCAAAATATCTGATGATATTTACATCGCAGCAAAAACACAAGCTACCGTGGTGGTTTTAATGGGCGTAAATAAAATTGCCGAAATTGTTAAGATTTATCAAAAAGAAGGTTTTGGAAGATTGCCAATTGCTATTATCCAAAATGGCTCTATGCCTAATGAGCGTTATGCTTTAGGAGTAATTAATACCATAGAAGAACAAATTATAGAAAAAGGAATCGCTGCTCCGGCAGTAATTGTAATTGGAGCTGTGGTGGGTTTGCATCCAAAATTTCAGCCTATTTTAGAGTCTTATGAATTTGTTGACGCCAAATAAAAATATAGCAGAGGAAAAAGAAAGCAATGAGCTTTTTCCAATTTTTTTGAAACTACAAAATTTCCGTACCCTTTTGGTAGGAGCCGGTAATGTAGGTTTAGAGAAATTGGAGGCCATGCTAAATAATAGCCCTAAAGCTAATGTAACCGTTTTAGGAGAACGTGTTTTGCCGCAACTTAAAGAATTCATTAAAGCGTATCCAACTGTCGAGCTTTTTGAACGAAGGTTTAAAGAAGAAGATTTAAAAGGTGTGGAATTGGTGGTTTTAGCTACTGATGATAAAGATTTGCATCGATACATTAGAGGAATTGCAAAAGAAAAAGGTTTATTGGTAAATGTTGCTGATACACCAGAACTTTGTGATTTTTATTTAGGATCAATTGTAAAAAAAGGAAATTTAAAAATCGCCATTTCTACCAACGGAAAATCGCCAACTGTAGCAAAACGTATTAAACAGGTAATTAATGATAGTTTACCTGATGAAATTGATGATACTTTAGATAAAATGAGTAAGCTTAGAGATACCTTAAAAGGTGATTTTGCTTACAAAGTAAAAAAAATGAATGAGGCAACAGCTGCTTTAATAGAAGAACCAAAGCAGTCTAAGCAAATCATTTCATCTTCAACTTTAAGCTGGGTAATCTGGACTATTGTTGTTGCATTTACCACCATCACTTTCTTTGCTTTATGGAATCAGGAACCTGCATTTAAAGCTTATTTAGAACAAGTAAATCCACATTTTTACTATTTCTTAGGCGCTGGTTTTATTTTTGCCATGATAGACGGAGCTATAGGAATGTCTTATGGCGTAACTTCCACCACTTTCTCCTTATCAATGGGAATTCCTCCTGCATCGGCAAGTACAGCGGTTCATATTTCCGAAATTTTAAGCAACGGAATTGCTGGTTGGATGCACTTTAAAATGGGGAATATCAATAAGAAATTATTCAAATTATTGATTATACCGGGTGTTATTGGCGCAGTAAGCGGAGCTTATTTGCTATCTTCTTTAGAGCATTACAGTCAATATACTAAGCCTATTGTTTCTATTTATACTTTGATTTTAGGTTTAGTAATCTTAAAAAAAGCATTTAACGTGAATAAAATCATATCGGCGGATAAAAAAATTAAAAAAATTGGAGTTTTAGGTTTTACCGGAGGGTTTATTGACGCTGTTGGTGGTGGTGGATGGGGTTCAATTGTTTTATCGTCTTTAATTGCTGGAGGCAGAAATGCCCGATATTCTTTAGGAACAGTTAAGCTGAGTAGGTTTTTTATTGCTTTAATGAGTTCGTTAACTTTTGTAACCATGTTAAGCGGTTTACATTGGTACGCAGTAGCGGGTTTAGTAATCGGTAGCGCAATTGCATCACCAATTGCAGCAAGAGTTTCAAATAAAATTTCGGCTAAAACCATTATGGTTGCCGTGGGTATCATTGTAATTTTAGTGAGCTCTAGAAGTATCATCAATTTTATATTGCATTTATTATCTAATTAATCAAAGGGGATATTCTTATTTTTAGCGCAAAATGAATAGGGCAGAAGAGATACAAAAAATCATCAAAGATTTAACGCCACAACAAGTTTTGTCGGTTTTGGCGAATCAACATCAAGGAGAAATAATTTTTTCTACCAGTTTTGGATGGGAAGATCAAGTACTTACGGATATGATTTTCTCTCAGGATTTACCCATTAAAGTATTCACCTTAGAAACTGGCAGATTATTCACCGAAACCTATTATACCTGGAATCGTACTTTAGAAAGATACCAGAAAACCATATCAGCTTTTTATCCTGATAAAGACAAACTAGAAAAAATGGTGACCACAAAAGGCCCAAGTAGTTTTTATGAATCGGTTGAGAATAGAAAGGAATGCTGCGGAATTAGAAAGATAGAACCTTTAAACAGAGCTTTAAAAGGTCATAAAATTTGGATTACCGGCATCAGAGCAGAGCAATCTGCCAACCGTGAAAACATGGATTGGGTAGAATGGGACGAAGTTCATCAACTGGTAAAAGTTCATCCTATTTTTCACTGGACTTTAGACGACGTGAAAGTTTACGTTAAAAAAAATAATGTGCCTTACAACCCATTACATGATAAAGGTTTCCCAAGCATTGGTTGCCAACCTTGCACCAGAGCCGTACAACCCGGCGAAGATTTTAGAGCTGGCCGTTGGTGGTGGGAAGATCAAAGTAAAAAAGAATGCGGCCTTCACGAAGTGAAGGCATAAAGCTAAAGGCATAGAGCCAAAAGCTAAGCATATTAAGAGTATAAAAATAGATAAGAAGCTTTATGCTTTAAGCCTTGTGCTTTCTGCTTAAAAAGCTTTCAGCTTAAAAAAATATGGATTATTTAGATCAGTTAGAGGCAGAAGCCATAGCGATTTTACGGGAGGTAGCTGGGCAGTTTGAAAAGCCAGCTTTATTATTCTCGGGAGGAAAAGATTCTATCACTTTGGTGCGTTTGGCAGAAAAAGCCTTTCGTCCGGGTAAGTTCCCTTTCCCTTTG
>JBILPO010000243.1:0-3900 GCA_044373805.1 Pelobium sp. | reverse complement strand
AAAAGCTAGGTGTTCCACGTAAAATTGTAGCCTTTGTAATCCCAACAGGTTATAGTTTTAATTTAGATGGCACCACACTTTACCTCGCCTTGGCTGCAATTTTTGTTGCTCAAGCCGCAGGTATAGATATGTCTATAGGGCAGCAATTAATTATTGTATTTACTTTAATGCTTACCAGTAAAGGGGTGGCAGGGGTGCCTAGAGCTTCTTTAGTGATTTTGTTAGGTACAGCAGCATCTTTTAATTTACCAGTTTGGCCTATTTTTATCATATTGGGTATAGATGAATTAATGGATATGGCTCGTACATCTGTAAATGTATTGGGTAACTGTTTAGCCACCGTAGTAATTGCTAAATGGGAAGGTGAGTTTGATGAGAATGCCACACAAGAAGAAATTATATTATAATGAGTGACCGATTTAAAAAGATATTTTTAGGAATTAGTATTTCCCTTCCTTTTTTGCTTTACTGTGTTTATTACTACACCATAATGGTAAAAAACGCCCCTTATAAATTTGCCGAATTTGAAAACATCACCTTAAAAGAAAGTGTTGGTAATAATTTTAACAAAATATATTCTTCAAAAAGTCAGCAATTTCAATTTTTAAATACCAGAGATTCGCTGGTAAAAAGCAAAGTAAAACTTTCAAAAGACGATTTGCTTTTTCTACACAGAAAAGCTGCTGAACTTGGTTTTTGGAATTGGCCATCAAAAATGATAGGAGATCCTTCAGGGAAATCACCACGTTTTTACCTTCAATTTGATTATGAACGCAAAAGTAAAATCATAGAAATTGATGCCGCTTATGAGGAGAATATCAAGCTTAGAGATGCAGCCATAGAATTAGCTAAAACTGTAGATAAAGCCATCCTTGATGCAGATGATGCTCAAAACTAATTCTTTAAAATAAATATTTAGAAAAGCAGGGTTCATCTTTTATAACTTAAGATAGTCCTGCTTTCTGCTTTAGTCCCTTTGTGAAAAACAAAGGGAGCTACCGCTGCCAATCAGGTTTATTTTACTTTAGGCATTACAAGAAACTTAGTTTTATAAATAAACCGATATAAAATCTGATAAATGATGATGTAAACAAAAGTTTATTATTCAGATATTGATGATGCTCCAAAAAATTTAAAACAAAAAAGCTAACCC
This sequence comes from Pelobium sp., assembly GCA_044373805.1. GTDB lineage: Bacteria > Bacteroidota > Bacteroidia > Sphingobacteriales > Sphingobacteriaceae > Pseudopedobacter. Next base: position 2,747 of record JBILPO010000243.1, on the reverse strand, counting down.
CATTGAAGAGTTAGCTTCGTTAAAATCACACTTAATCTTAGTAATAAGTTAACCTAATTACATCTGCAATAGATTTTGCTAAACGTACTACTTGGCGGGTATATCCATATTCGTTATCATACCAAACATATAACACAATAGATTTTCCGTCTTTAGAAACTATAGTTGCTGGTCCGTCTATTACTGCTGCATGGCTATTCCCAATCATATCGCTAGAAACCAATTCATTAGAAACCGAGTATTCAATTTGTTCTACCAAATTGCCAAATAAAGCCGAGTTTTTTAAAACAGAATTTAATGTTTCCTTATCAACAGCTTTGTCTAAACTTAAATTTAAAATTGCTAATGATACATTAGGCGTAGGTACTCTAACCGCATTCCCAGTTAATTTATCCGTTAAAAACGGAAGTACTTTTGCCACCGCTTTAGCTGCGCCAGTTTCGGTTATAACCATGTTTAATGCTGCCGATCTTCCTCTGCGGTATTTTTTATGAAAATTATCTAATAAATTTTGGTCGTTAGTATAAGAGTGAACAGTTTCTATATGTCCCTTTTCTATCCCAAAAGCCTCAGAAATTACTTTAAGAACTGGAACAATAGCGTTAGTTGTACAACTTGCTGCCGAAAATATTTGCTCGTCTTTTGCAAATTCAAATTGGTTAATTCCGTATACCAAATTAGGAACATCATCTTTTCCTGGAGCGGTTAACAAGACTTTGTCAACTCCTTTTGATTGTAGGTGTTTACTCAAGCCTTCTCTATCTCGGCTAAAGCCTGTATTGTCAATCAGTAAAGCGTTTTTAATGCCATAAGCGGTATAATCTACTTCGCTGGGGCCATTTGTTGCTATTAAATAAATCAACTGCCCATTGATGTTTAAAGCCTTGTGTTCATAATCTTCTTTGATAATGCCAGGAAATTTTCCGTGTACCGAATCGTTTCTCAATAAATCGGCTCTTTTTCTTAATTCTTCATCACTGTAAGATCGGGTAACAATGGCTCTTAACCTCAACTGCTCGCCTTTACCAGCCTGTACAATTAATTCTCTAGCAGCAATTCTTCCAATTCTTCCAAATCCGTATAAAATCACATCTTTTGGAATCATAGTTTTTTTATCCTTTCCTACATGTTTTTGTAGTTTTTGTAATAAAAAATCTTCAATAGATTTTGCTTGATTTCCTTCATTCAGCCATTCAATGGTTAATCTTCCAATATCAATGCGTGAAGGGGCAATATTTATCTCGCTAATGCCTTTTGCAATTTCTAGGGTTTGATAAATAGAAATTTCTGTACCGGTAATTTCCTGCACATATTGATGATGAGCTAATATTTCGCTTCCGCTACAATCAAACAATGGCTTTCTAAATAAAATGAGTTCGATAGATTTATCAAACCAAAGTTGACCAACAATATTGATTAACTCAATAGCTTTTTTCTCTTTAGCAATCCAACTGGTGAATTCGCTATCGTATTTTTTAGACATGAAGTAGGTGGAATAATTGGTTTATGCCGCAATTATAGGAAATCCTTTACTGGTTTTTAAATAAAAAATACACTAAGTAAGAGCTTATTGTATCAATTACACAAGATTAAAATATTGATAATAAGATATTTGTGCTGTATTTATGGATAGAAAATATTTTTCAAAGATAGGTAAACAAAAAACCCTTTCTTTTTGGGAAAGGGTTTTTAATATTATCCTAAATAAGATTTTAAAATCTTACTTCTGGAAGTATGACGGAGCCTTTGTAAGGCTTTATCTTTAATTTGTCTTACACGCTCACGAGTAAGGTTAAATTTTTCTCCAATTTCTTCTAATGAAAGTGGGTGATTGGTGCTTAAACCGAAGAAAAGAACTATAATTTCTCTTTCTCTTTCTGTTAAAGTAGAAAGTGAACGTTTAATTTCTTCAGATAAAGACTCATCAATTAAATTACTATCTGTATCTGGATTATCATTTTCCAACACATCTAACAAAGTGTTTTCTTCTCCTTGAACAAAAGGCGCATCCATAGAAACGTGTCTTCCAGAATTACTTAACGTATCAGATATTTTTTCAACCGTAGTTTCTAAAGTCTCTGCTAATTCTTCTGGAGATGGCTCTCTTTCAAATTCTTGCTCTAATCTGGAGAATGCTTTACTAATTTTACTTAAAGACCCTACTTGGTTTAGCGGCAAACGTACAATACGTGATTGCTCTGCAATGGCTTGTAAAATTGATTGGCGAATCCACCAAACAGCGTAAGAAATGAATTTGAAACCTTTGGTCTCATCAAATCTTTTTGCGGCTTTAATTAAACCTAAATTTCCCTCGTTAATTAAGTCTCCGAGGGTAAGACCTTGATTTTGGTATTGTTTTGCTACGGAAACAACGAAACGTAAGTTTGTTTTTGTTAAACGTTCTAGAGCGGCTTGATCACCTTCTCTGATTTTTTGTGCCAGAATTACTTCTTCTTCGGCAGTAATTAGATCAACTTTTCCAATTTCGTGAAGGTACTTATCTAATGATTGTGATTCACGGTTGGTAATGGATTGCGTAATCTTGAGTTGTCTCATCTATCTATATTATTCTGTAATCTAAAACTAAAGGAGTGCAAAGTTAAAAAACTTTAACGTTAATTATATGAAAATGTTGGGGTTATTTAAAGATTTTTCTAGATAATGTGATATTTTATTCTTATCAAAAATCAAGCCATTAATAATTTATCTTTCTAACTTATTACGTGTATTGCGGTTATTATATATTG
>JBILPO010000242.1:0-3901 GCA_044373805.1 Pelobium sp. | reverse complement strand
ATGGCCTAAAAAACCTTACAAATTTTTGGGATAATACTTACGAAGGAAAGCAGCCCAAAGAAGAACTCCAAAAAAAGGCTCTTCAAGTTTTAGTGAACATAAAAATACAAGAGCAGTGGCTTAAAGCCGAGAATTTATGGCCATACAAAAATTATGATGAGCTATTAAAAGATATGAACGAAGTAAATAGTAAAAGAGCGCAATTAGTTAAAGAAGGCAAAGTACTTTATGGCCCTACCTCATTTACAGAACAAACATTTTTTGATTACAAATTCTCTAATGCAGTAATTACACTTAAAAAGCAATATAAAAACACTAAAATTTTGGTGAACGACAGCTTATTGACGCCTCATTTTGAGGAGTTAAAAAAAACAACTTATGCCAACACCAAAAAAAGTTTTCAAGATTTAAAAACCCCTTTAAGCAACAGTTATTTAGAAAAAGAGTATGAAAAATTATTGCTTACAGAAATAAATAAAACAAAACTTCATCTTAATAAAACCGAATGGAATAACCTTAACCTATAAACCAATTTATTCAACCAATAAAATTTAAAAATTATGAAGAAAAAACTACATCAATCAAAGTTATCTGAAGTAAAAAACAATACTTCACTCCTAACTTTAAGCTTCAATTTATTTCTAATAATGTTTTGTTGCTTATTTTTTAATTTAAAATCTACAGCGCAAATTACCACTACCACAGGTGGGATAACCAGTGTAACTTTTTCTACTGCAGGCAGTTCTAATTGGACACCGCCCGCTGGTGTAACTTCTATTACTGTTGAAGCTTGGGGAGCAGGCGGTGGCGGTGGTGGTGCTGTTACGGCAGCCTCAGCTGCAGCGGGAGGCGGAGGTGGTGGTGCTTATACTAAATCCACTCCAATTAATGTGACTTCTACGGCTTATTCCATAGTTGTGGGTACAGGTGGAATTAGGGGCACTAGTGCTGGTAGTAATGGTGCTGACGGTAATAACTCATCTTTTGATAATACCTTAGTAGTGGCTTCTGGTGGTAAAGGTGGTAGTGGAACTACAACGACTACACCAGGAACAGGAGGAGCTGGAGGAGCTATTTCAGGCCCAAATGACTTTGTTAAATATTTTGGAGGAAACGGCGCTGCTGGATTAGGTACTTCAAGTGGGGGTGGTGGTTCTAGCGCTGGCACAAGTAGCGTCGGCACAAATGGCGGGAATAGAGCCGGAGGTATTGCTCCAACAGGAGGAGGAAATGGTGGTAGTGGTGGAAGTTCCTCGGCTGGGTCAGCAGGTCTATCGCCTGGTGGCGGTGGTGGTGGTGGCCGAAGTTCTTCTGGAGGGACTGGTTATGCAGGTGGAGCGGGCGCAGACGGTAAAATCATTATTTCCTACGCCGCAGTTGATCCAATCATTACTATTACTTCTTCCTTAACAAGTTTTAGTACAACATCATCTAATCCTTCAAGTTCACAAAGCTTTACTGTAAGTGGGCTAAATTTAACTGGTAATGTTAATTTAAGCGTTGGCAGCCCTTCTAACTTTGAATTATCTACAGATAATAACGCTTTTAGCAATACTGTAAGCATAACTGCTACTGGCACTTTAGTAAACACACCAGTTTATGTGAGGTTAAAAACTGGCCTTAGCCAAGGTGCTGTTGCAGCAGAAAACATAACAGCAACATCCACAGGGGCAGCTAATGTAACGCTATCTGTTTCTGGAGCAGTGGTTATGAATTACTATTTTAGTGGTTCTGGAGATGTTGATTTGAACACTGTAGCATTATGGTTTTCAAATTCAAACTATACTGGTACTAATCCAGTAAACTTTACAGCAGATGCGCAAGCATTTGTTATTCAATCTGATGTTACTACTGCAGCGCCTTGGGGAGTAAGTGGTGCTGGTTCTAAAATTGTTTTAGGCGACCCAAGTAAAACAGCAGTTACGCTAACTGTTGGAAGTGGGGCAGCTGTTACAGGACCTTTAGATGTAGCTGCGGCTTTAAGCTCAGGTTCTAATAAAATTATTTTTAGAGAAAGTATTCAACATTCTTCAACTAATACAATTTATACCAATCCTACGTGGGGTAATTTAGATCCAAATACTGTTATAGAATTTAATAATACGGCTAATGCAGTATTAGGAGGGAGTAGTAATCTTTTCAATAAATCTATTAAAGCAATAAGACTAATAAATGCAATTGCTTCTATAAACGCTGTCGGGGGTAATACACCAACATTAAGTGAATTATTTGTTGATGAAACTTCTACATTTACTGCAGGAAGCAACTCTAATAGCTGGATTAATATTTTAACAGGTGGAACGGTTACCATTAATGGTAAGTTTGCTACTGCCAAATCAGGTGGGGCATTTGCAAATGTATCTTCACCTACTACCACAACAGCTGGAGCACTTAATTTTCTATCAACAAGTACAACCACACTAGGCAATAATAGTATTATAGAATATATTGCTACAGCAACAAGCAGCGGGCAAGTTATTTCTCAGGCAGCTTATAAAAACTTAAGTTTAAAAGGAACAAATAAAACATTATCTGGTTCAATTTCGGCTAATACTACCAATTTAGCTTTAACAAACACTACTACTACTTATAATTTGAATACGGATGGAAATTCTCAAACTTTAGGTACATTAAGTCTTACAGATAACACAACTATTAATCTAAATTCAGCGTCACATACCATCACATTTTCTGATAGCCAAGCAGCAACCTGGATTTCGGGAAAAACATTAACCATTACCGGTTGGACAGGCGCATTAGGTTCTTCTGGTACAGGTGGTAAAATATTTTTTGGATCAAACGCTTCAGGGCTAACTACCGCTCAATTAAGTCAAATCACATTTACAGGCTACTCATCAGTTGGGCTTTTAAGCACAGGAGAATTAGTCCCTTTAACAACCTTACCCATTAATTTAACCTCTTTTACTGGCAAAAACGAAAACTCTTCTGTTAGATTATCATGGTCTACCTCTTCAGAGCAAAACAATGATCGCTTTGAAGTATTAAGAGCTGGAGAAGATCAAAATTTTAAAAAGATTGGATCAGTGCAAGGGAACGGCAATGCTAACAATAATTTATATTACAATTTTGATGATAGAACCCCTTTAGCTGGCGATAATTATTATAAGCTAAAGCAAATAGATTTTGATGGTAAATCTGAAGAATTTGGTCCAATTGTAATTAAAACAGACATCAAATCAATTAATTTTGAAGTGTATGCAACCAAAAATAATGCAGATGTTTCTTTAAATATCTTAGGGATTAAGGCAGAAAAAGTAACCATTAAAATTTTTGATTTAACAGGTAGAAAACTTACTGAGAAAACATTTGATTTAGAGGTAGGCAATAACCAATTCAACCTGAATATGTTAAATATGTCTGAAGGCATTTATGTGGCTACTTTAACAACAGATCAAAATTTCTTGAGTAAAAAATTCTACAAATAACAAATTAAAAGCAATCAAATTTACCAATCAATTTTCTTATTGATTGCAACAAAAAAACCCACCAGGTTAAATCTGGTGGTTTTTTGTTTTAATATGTTTCCTTATCATCATAAAACGAAACTTATACTTGAAAAACAAAATTGATTTATTTTTCCAAACAAAAAACATTCACTTTAATTATTTAATCAGGAAAAAACTGCTCGTTAAAATTTACATAAAACAGTTCTTTTGAAGCTCTGGTGGTAGCGGTGTAAAGCCACCTTAGTAAATCCATATTTAACATTTCTTCGGTTAAATAACCTTGATCAATAAAAACAGCTTCCCATTGCCCACCTTGTGCTTTATGGCAAGTAACTGCGTAAGCAAATTTAATTTGTAAAGCGTTAAAATATGGATTAGTACGCAGCTCTTCCATTCTTAATCTTTTATTAGGAATGTGCTCATAATCTTTCATC
>JBILPO010000241.1:0-3914 GCA_044373805.1 Pelobium sp. | reverse complement strand
TTTAATTCAAAACAACCTGTACAAAATTCTATTCTTCATATTTCTTTCTCACCTCGCCTTTGGGCAAAACAGAATGTTTCAATCTCAAAATGGGAATGTAAAAGGCCCAGCAACAGCAACTACTAGTTCACCTGTAATTACCAATGGCTTAGTGCTTAATTTAGATGCAGGTAATTCCGCTAGTTATTCTGGTACCGGTACAACTTGGACAGATTTAAGTGGCAGTGCAAATAATGGCACATTAATAAATAGCCCTACCTATAATTCTTCTAACGGTGGTTATTTTAATTTTAATGGCTCAACCCAGTACGTAACTTTAACCCCTACAAAGTTGCCAACAGGTACAAGTGATAGAACGGTTATTGCTTTTGTAAAAACGCCTACGTCATTTAATGAATTTCTTCTACATATTATTCATTGGGGCACATCGAGTACAAACGAAGCTTTTGGATTAGCAATACTTCAGGGAGGTGGAGGACTAAACACTCATCCATGGGGCAGCTTTGATGTTCAAGGCACAGTTCAGCCGAATACGAATTATTGTTTAGCAGCTACATATATAAATAGCACAACAAAGCATAATACTTGGATTAATGGAGTCTCTCAAGGTGCTGGAATATCAAGGGCAATTAATACCGGTACTGCTGATGCTAGGATAGGACATAGAGTTTCAGGAGCTGAAGTTTGGGGCCCAAATGGTCAAATCTATCAAATTTTAGTTTACAATAGGGCCCTGTCTGATGCAGAAATTCTACAAATTTTTAATGCTCAAAAAGGAAGATACGGTTTATAATCTAAATTTAGTAAATGAAGGTGATGGTCACGCTAATCAATAGAAGCGCTAGGGTAAAGTTCTATGATGAGGTAATTCTCTAATAACCCTACCTTTTTATAAATACAGTAGAATTAAAACTCTGATATATTTAATTTATATTTAAAAATATATCATTATAAAACAACAGCATGTATAAAATACTTCTTCTTGTATTTATCGCTCAGGGTGCATTAGCACAAAACAGAATGTTTCAAACCCAAAATGGGAATGTAAAAACTATTCCGGTGGAGGTACCTGTTATTATTTCTAATGGCTTGGTGTTAAATTTAGATGCATCTAATGCGGCAAGTTATCCTGGTTCTGGCTCTGTATGGACAGATTTAAGTGGCCGTGGTAATCATGGAACTTTAATTAGTGGGACTACATTTAGCAGTAGCAATGGTGGTACAATGGTATTTGACGGATCTACTGGAAGGGTGCAAACTAACTATGCACCAACATTTACAGACTTTACCGTATGTGTTTGGTATAAAGACAACGGTTCTTCTTCTTATGGGCGTTTAGTTGATAATGGTTATGTAGATGGTTTTTGGATAGGAAAGAATTATAATATAGCCAATTCTTGGGGTGCAGGAATAAAATTTGCGGGGTCTCCCTTTGGTATATATTTAACTTTGCCAGATGCACAGTGGCATTTTTTAACTTCTATACGGTCTGGTACAACGCATACACTTTATGGAGATGGGGTCACCAATAAAGCTTCTACCTCTGTAACCGCAGCGGCTTTAAATGGCAGTACTATAGCTATAGGTGAATGGAGTGGCGGCGGAGTAGGTCAAATATTTAAGGGAAGCATACCTCAAGTTCTAATCTATAATAGAGCCTTAAGCGAAGCTGAAATCCTACAAATTTTTAATGCTACAAAAGCTAAATATGGTTTGTAATTAACTTTATTTAATTTTTTTTTAAACAATAAAAGATAAAATAACAACATGTACAAAATTCTATTCTTCGTATTCCTTTCTAACATCGCCTTTGGGCAAAATAGAATGTTTCAAACCCAAAATGGGAATGTAAAAGGCGCTGTAACAGCAACTACTAGTTCACCTGTAATTTCTAATGGCTTAGTACTCAATTTAGATGCAAGCAATACAGCGAGCTACCCCGGCACAGGTACCAATTGGACTGATTTGAGTGGTAATGGGAATAACGGAACGCTTATAAATGGAGTTGGATACAATGCTTTAAATGGAGGCTCTTTAGTATTTAATGGGATAAGCCAAGGCGTTTCTCTTCTTGGCGCAAGCACATTATCTGTAAATCAAATGACTGTTAGTTCTTGGAATTACTCAGCAGATTATGCGCAAGACGGATTTATGTTTGAAAAAACGACAAATGGACAGGTAAATACACAATATTCCTTATTTTATAATAGTAACAACCTATTGTACTACCGCACAGTTGGTTTAACTCCTGAGGATTTGACAGTAAATAGAATAACTGCTGGGGTTTTAAATAACCAATGGAATAATGTAGTGGCAACTTATGATGGGTCTTCTAAGAAAATTTATGTCAATGGTGTTCTTAAAGCAACTATAAATGTAACAGGTACTTTAGTTTCAAATACAACTGGAGCATCATATATAGGGATATTCGGTCTCTTTGGGGGATACCCGTTTAACGGCAAAATAGCGCATACATCTGTCTACAACAGAGCGCTTTCAGACTCAGAAATCCAACAAATTTTTAATGCTACTAAAGCAAAATATGGTTTGTAATTAGCTTCATTTAACTGGTTTTTTTAACAAGAAATGATAAAATAATAACATGTACAAAATTGTTTTTCTAGTATTTCTTTCTCATATCACCTTTGGGCAAAACAGAATGTTTCAATTTCAAAATGGAAATGTTCTTACTGTGCCTAATATTGATAACCAAGCAGTTATTACTAATGGTTTAGTGCTCAACTTAGATGCGGGTAATACCGCTAGTTACCCAGGCACTGGTACTACTTGGACAGATTTAAGTGGGAATGGTAATAACGGAACTTTAATAACTGGCGTTACCTACAGCAGTACAAATGGAGGGACAATGGTTTTTAACGGAAGTAGCAATAATAGGGTGCAAACCAATTTTGCACCAACATTTGTAGACTTTACAGTATGTGTATGGTTTAAAGATAACGGATCTCCCCAATATGGTCGTTTAATAGATAAAGATTTTGTGAATGGCTTTTGGTTAGGAAGAAATAGTAATACTCCTAATTCATGGGGTGGTGGGATAAAAGAGGATGGGGACCCCTATGGGATATATCTGACTTTAGCAGATATTCAGTGGCATTTCATTGCTTCTGTAAGATCAGGCACAACGCATACCATTTATGGCGATGGGGTGACTAATAAAGTGTCAAACACAGTTGCAAATACGCCTCTAAGTAGTACTTCCATTGCAATAGGTGGTTGGAGCGGAGGGGGAAACCCAGCTCAAATATTGAAGGGTAATATTCCACAGGTTATGCTCTATAACAGAGCCTTAAGCGAAGCTGAAATCCTACAAATTTTTAATGCTACTAAAGCAAAATATGGCTTGTAAGTGAATAGGCTTTTATTTATTTATTTGATTTTTAAACTACAATATGTACAAAATTCTTTTTCTTGTATTTCTTGCACCTATTGCTTCGGCACAGAACAGAATGTTTCAAACGCAAAATGGAAATATAAAAGGCGCAGCAACATCGATTATTAGTTCGCCTATTATTTCTAATGGTTTATTGCTAAACTTAGATGCAAGCAATTCCGCTAGTTACACTGGTTCTGGTATAACATGGAAAGACTTAAGTAGTAGCGGAAATAATGGAACACTTGTAAATGGACCAAATTTTAATTCGGCGAATAACGGAAGTATTTCATTTGATGGTGTTGATGATTATGTTAATTGTGGAAATCCTTCAATAAGTGTGGGGAAAATAACAGTAAGTGCTTGGGTTAAAATAAATGCTGGTTCATCATTTCAGCATATAGTAGATTCTTCTTCAGGCTCTTGACATTTAGCAATACTAAATGATAATAGACCTTATTTTTATAATGGCTCTACTTATCATACAGCTGCACCGATACTTGAAGTTGGTAAGTGGTATTTG
>JBILPO010000240.1:0-3916 GCA_044373805.1 Pelobium sp. | reverse complement strand
AAACTTTAGCGGATAGCGTGTTTAAACGCCCAAATCATTATTTATAATTGTTAACTGACTTATTTATTCATGCAAATTAAATTAATCTATATTTGCAATCCTATTAATGTGCAAAATCTCCTAATTGTTAATATTGATGATTACTTTTCCGTCAGCCAAAATTAATATCGGTTTAAACATCATCAGCAAGCGAAGCGATGGCTATCACAACCTCGAAACTATATTTTATCCTATTCAAATTAAAGATGCTTTAGAGGTAATTGAAGCTAGTGAGATGAGTTTTGAAACTTCGGGAATTGAAATCCCTGGAGATGCCGGCAATAATTTATGTTTGAAGGCTTATGAGTTATTGAGGAAAGATTTTGATGTTCCTAACATTAATATTCATTTGCATAAACATATTCCAATTGGGGCAGGCTTGGGTGGTGGCTCTGCCGATGCTGCTTTTTTCATTAAGTTAATTGATTCTAAATTTAATTTGGGTTTATCTGTAGCGCAAATGCAAGATTATTGCCGGTTATTAGGTGCAGATTGTGCTTTTTTTATTGAGAATAAACCCGTTTTTGCATTTGATAAAGGCGATGTTTTTGAACCTATTACGTTAGATCTTTCTGCTTATTATTTAGCGTTAGTGATGCCTCCGGTTCATGTTTCTACTGCCGAAGCTTATAATGGAGTTAAACCAAATAATGCTCAGCAATCATTAAAAGAATTAATTAAGTTACCCATAGAACAATGGCAAGGAAAAATAACTAATGGTTTTGAAGAGCATATTTTGAAGAAGAATACGCAAATACAAAAGGTGAAAGATTCGCTTTTAGAGGCCGGAGCCTTATTTGCTTTAATGAGCGGGAGTGGAGCATCTGTTTATGGGATTTTTAAAGAACCGGTAGATTTAAGTTATTTAGAGAAAAATAATTTAGTTTTTAGCGGAATTTAAGGATTTACATTTTTTACGCTTTATTCTGAAATAGGGAGAAGACGTATTTTATTTATCATTGCAAAAAGAAAAAAATTGAGAGTTATTCAACAAATATTAATTATTGGCACCGTTTGGCCAGAACCTAATTCATCTGCAGCAGGAAGTAGAATGATGCAATTGATTAGAAGCTTTTTGAAACAAGGTTGGAAAGTTACGTTTGCCAGCGCTGCTGCTGATAGTGACTTTATGGTTGATTTAGCTACTGATGGCGTAGAAAAAGTAAGTATTAAATTAAATGATGCCGGTTTTGATGAATTTATAAAAGCGCTAAAACCAGATTTGGTTTTATTTGATAGGTTTATGACTGAAGAGCAATTTGGTTGGAGGGTTTCTGAACATTGCCCGCATGCTTTAAAAGTTTTAGATACCGAAGATTTACATTGTTTAAGAGCTGCCCGACAGAAAGCTTGGAAAGTGAAAAAGGATTTTTTGTTAGAAGATTTGTTAAATGAAGATATTGCAAAAAGAGAAATTGCCAGCATTTTAAGATGCGATTTATCATTCATAATTTCGACTTATGAGATGAAGGTTTTGGTAGATTTATTTAATGTGGACGAAACTCTTTTGATGTATTTACCTTTTATGCTTCCGCAGATTATAGACGCAGACCGAGCAAATTGGTTGCCTTTTGAAGAGCGAGAACATTTTATTACCATTGGTAATTTTTTGCATGAGCCTAATTATCAAGCGGTAATTTTTTTGAAAAATGAAATTTGGCCTGTTATCAGAAAAAAGTTACCTGAGGCTCAAATGCACATATTTGGTGCTTATCCGTCTGAAAAAGTAAATCAATTAAATAATCCTAAAGATGGATTTTTAGTTAAAGGCAGGGTGAGAAATGTGAAAGATGTAATGGTGAAAGCCAGGGTTTGTTTAGCTCCTTTGGTTTTTGGTGCAGGCTTAAAAGGGAAATTAATTGATGCCATGCAAAGCGGAACACCAAATGTGACTACCCATATTGGCGCCGAAGCAATGCATAATGGATTGCCTTGGGGAGGTTATATTTCTAACCAACCCAAAGATTTTGCTGATGATGCAGTTAAATTATACACTAATGAAACGGTTTGGTCTAAATTCCAGCAGAATGGGGTTGAGGTGATTAATCAGATATTTGATGGAAAATATTGGGAGAAAGAACTGATTGAAACTTTAAATCATGTTAAAGAAAATATTTTGGAACATAGGAAGGCCAATTTTATAGGTGCCATTTTACAACATCATACCTTAATGAGCACTAAATACATGTCTAAGTGGATAGAAGAGAAGAACAAATAAAAACCCTAATCAATAAATTATTACTTAATCTGAAAGCCAAACTTTAAACCAGCTTGTGCAGAATATCCATTAAAATTAAAACCATAAGCATATTGATCATAGTTACGGCTAAATTTTAAGTCGTTGTTTTTGGTAGAAGTTTTATAACCAAAACCAAAGTAAGCATCTAAAAGCATGGTGGTTTTCCAAACTTTATGATAGCCTAAGTTTCCATAAAATAAAGCCGAATTAATAGGGTATTCCTTTTCTATAGGACCGTAAGTGTAATACTCAACGTCGTCTTGTTTAAAAGCATAAAATCCTTCTCCTTTTAAAGTAAGCTTAAGGTTTCTGAGGGTAAGACCAGGCGAAAAATAAAAGCTGGTGAGTTTCTCAGATTTTTGAAATTTCAGCTTGTAGGCCAAGTTTAATCCAATTCCATTAATTCTATCCTGATTGTTGGTTTCCTCTAAGTTTGACTCTTGTGGATAAAGCAAGGTGATTTTACCATTGTAAACTTCTAAACCGCCGATAAAAGCACCATTTTTTTCTTTTTTTTGCATTTCTACATCCACTTTTAAAGCGTTATTGAGCAAAAAGATTGGCTGAAAACTTATACTGATAGGGTATTTACTTTTGGCTATTTCATCATAAGATACTTTGCGTAATTGTGCAAATAAGTGATCAGAAGTGAAAAAGCAAAAGATGAATAAGGTAAAACGTTTCATTTATTTGTTCCCTATTTTAATTTCGCTTAAAAAAATAGGATTTGCACCGCTATAATCATATTGGCTAAGGCCTTTTTCTCCAATAAGCATGAGGGTTTTATTAATTGCAATGGCATCATGAGCTTTAACATTGATGATTCCTTTTTGGACTAAATTTGGACTATTAGTAGTATCAAACCATTTAACCTGGTCATCACAAACAAATAGATCATTTCCATTTAAAGCCATTCCTTGTGGATTGCTCATTTGATAAATTTTTGATACTTGTGGTTGTTTTTTATTGGTGATATCAATCACTTCTAATTGATTTAATCCTCTAGAGCAGCGGGTAGCGCCAGAACTTAAAGTAACATAAGCAAATTGCTGATTTGCAACTACAGGATCACAGCTTAAAATGTGGCGGTACATGCTTTCTAATTTTGGACTTAACGGATTGCTAATATCATAGATATACATTCCTTGTTCACTACCTATAAATAGCGTGTTTCCTAAAGGGAAAATAGTTTCTATACCAAAACCAAAGGGTTGATCTACTTTAAAAACAGGATCACTTGCATTTTGAATATCAAAAATTTTAACGTTTGTGCTGGTTACGGTATATAAATTATCGCCAACAATTGCAAAGCGGGCTAGTGAACCAGCAACTCCGGTAGAACCTCCAGTATTTGAATCAGAGAAAGAACTGCCTCCGTCTTTACTGCATGAGTAAAGTGTGATTGCAAAAATGGAACAGAATAACAGTGCGTTTTTCATATTTATTTGTTTTTCCAACCAATTATGATAGTGTTTTTGGGTCTGTTTGCTGTATTAAATTTTGAAGGGATCACGCCACCATCTGGAGGGGAAACTTCGGGGAAAACATTTTCTATTCTTTTTAGTACTTCGAGTTTACCTTTTTCAACTTCTGTAAGGTTAATGGCAATTAAATCTACCGCATTGTCTACATAAAGAA
>JBILPO010000239.1:0-3923 GCA_044373805.1 Pelobium sp. | reverse complement strand
CTCAAATCATAGACAATATGAAACTGTTATTAGAAATTTTATTAATGGGCCTTGCTGTAGTTTTGGCTGCTTTTATTTTACCTGGCGTGAGTGTTGATGGTTTTTTTACCGCTATTCTAGTTGCTGTTTTAATAGCATTAGCAAATGCAACCATTGGTTTTATTTTAAGAATTTTAACCTTCCCAATCAACTTTTTAACCTTAGGGTTAATGTCTTTTATTATTACCGTTTTGATGATTTTATTAGTTGACAACTTAATGGATGGATTTACTACTTCAGGATTTTTCTCTGCCATGTTTTTCGCCATTATTTTATCAATCATTAAAATGATTTTTGGAAGCTTTAACAAAGAATCTAATTAAACTTTCCTTGTTTTAAAGCTTTTTGAACTAAAAGAGATGGGTCGGTTTTTAACTGCTGACCTATCTGTTTTTTTATTTTAGCACTTTTTATTTTAGATAAAACCATTAAGGAAGCTGCTCTCACCTTAGATTCAGCCGCTTTTGTAGCTAAGATCATGATTTTGGATGCAAGTAATTCTTGTTCTTTCGCCTCTAGTTTTTTGATATAATTTAAAGCCATCACCATTAACGTAGCGCTTTCATCATCTAGCGCTTTTAGCATTAATTCTTTAGTAAATTTACTGTTTTGATGCTTATAAAAATAACTTAATGACTCAAATTTGTCTATAAAATCATCAGCATATTGATATTGTAAAGCGTAATCTTCTTCGGTTTTGAGCTCTTGTTTTTCAACTAGTAACTGATTATCCATATCAAACTTTACATAAACAGGTTTTGCATTCATAGCGTATGAAAACTCCTGATGCACTTGATTTAATAAAACTGAAAATACCTGTTCTTGATTTGAGTTTACAATTTTTATCTTAAAAGGTAATTGATAAATTTTTTGATGTGTGGAATCAATAATTTGATCCACCATGATTTTTAACGTCTTTTCTTCGGGGTGATAAATTTTTGAAATTTTAATTTGCGGATTGGAATTGGCCAAAAACCATTGGTTAAAAAACCAATTCAAGTCGCGTCCAGTAACCTCTTCAAAAGCCAAACGTAGGTCATGAATTTCAGCTGTTTTAAATTCATGTGTTTTTAAATATAAATTCAATGACTTAAAAAATGCAGCATCACCCACTTCTTTTCTTAATTGATGCAAAATTAAACCTCCTTTTTGGTAGGTAATGGCATCAAACATTTGGTCTTTATCGGCATAATCAAACCTAATAAGGTTTTCATCTTTAATTTTAACATAATTAAAATACTCTTCAGCATCTATCATTAAATGTTCATCGGCGTAAGCATTTCCAAACTTATGAGCCAACCACAAATACTCTGCATAAGTTGCAAAAGATTCATTTAAAGGAAGGTTTGACCATGATTCTGCCGTTACCAAATCTCCAAACCAATGATGAAAAAGTTCATGTGCAATAATAGGATCCTGACTTTCATCTGCAATTTCACCTGCTGTTTTGTTTAACTGATCATAAAAAACAGTGGCTGTGGTGTTTTCCATGGCGCCACTCACAAAATTTCTTACCACAATTTGATCATATTTTGGCCACGGAAAAGGATAATTTAAAGTGTCAGAAAAAAAGGAAATCATTTCTGGCGTATGCCCAAACACAGCTTTTGCATGTGGAGCAAACTCAGGCTCTAAGTAATAATTTAAAGAAATATCTTGATAACCATCTGGCGTGATAACAAAATCTCCAACGGCCAACATGGCTAAATAAGTAGCGTGTGGTAAACTCATTTCCCAATAATCTGTACGGGTTCCGTTTGTGTTTTTTATCGCTTTTTTAAGCAATCCGTTAGATAGCGTTTTCAAATTATCTTCTACCGTAATATTGAAATTATGCGTCATTTTCTCGGCAGGATCATCTATTGTAGGAAACCAGCCCGAGTTACAGTCCGTTTCTCCTTGTGTCCAAATTTGTTTGTTAGACCTATTTTTATTAATAAAATATAAGCCTCTATCATCAATTGTGGTAATGTCTTTCCCTACTTTTAATTTTTCGGGCATGGCGGTATAGCTAATGAATATTTTAAATTGCTCTTGAGCTTGATAGGTTTTATCTAAGAAAATAGTAAGTTTATTTTCCTGATAAGAATAGGTTAATTCTTTAAAGGCTGAGTTATTGAGCAAACCAATTTGATGAATTTTAAACCCTTTTGCATCTAAAACCACTTTGTTTTGTGGCGTAAAATAAGCTTGAGCCGTAACGGTTGCGTTGCCATAAACAAATGCGCTATCCCAACTAAAACTGAGGTCTAATTGAGTATTAATAATGTCTATAGTTTTTTCTTTACTCTCCTTATATGCTTTAGAGCCCAATGCATTTGCTCTAACAAAAATAGGTTCAAACTCTATGAAATGAATTTTGGCACATCCTGATAAAAAAAATGCTGCCCCAATGAGACAGCATAAACCTTTTTTTATCTTCTTCATGATTCTTTCAGAAGATCATTAATTAACTTCTCAAACTCGTTCACAAATTCTGTGTAATGATTACCTGTACCCGGACCACTAAAACCGGTATGAATTTCTCTCACTTCTCCTTTTTTATCAATAATAATCATGGTAGGAAAAGCAATAACCTTATTTAACATGGGCAGGCTTTTAGCTGCATCTTCTTTATCTTTTGTGAAGCCTGTAACCAATAAATTGTATTTCACATTGAAACGATTTTTTAAGCGTTCAATATTTTTCTTAGACTTGTCAAAATCACGGGTTCGCTCATAAGCTAAACCTACCACTTCTACTCCCTTAGGTTTATATTTATCATAAAATTTAGATAAATAAGCGGTTTCGTCCATACAATTTGGGCACCAAGAACCCAACATTTGCATTACAACCACTTTGTTTTTAAATTGAGCATCGTTTAAAGAGATCATTTTCTGATCTAAATTTGGAAACGAAAAATTGATTTTCTTCTCTCCGGTTTTTAGAACTGTTAAACCGTAGGCATCTGGTAATTTAGCTTGATCATCTTTTACTGCCGACCATGTTTCTAAGTAAGAAAAATCGGAATAAAATTTACCGTCAATTAATTTATCACCATTTAAAGTTGCTGTAAAAAGATAAGCATGTGAGCCATCAAAAGTAGAAATCATCAATTTATTGCCATCTAAAATACCATCTAAATAACGATAATCTCCGGTAGAGGTAAGAAAGGTACCGGTAACTTTAGCATCGTTTTGAACAAATTCGCCAATGGCAATGGTGGTATCTTGTCCATCTGCACTTATAAAAGTAGTTGCCCATTTACCGGTAACTTGTTCTGCTGGCTTTTCAAATTCTTTTTTAATTCTCCAGTCAATCCCTGCTTCAGCAAAAAATTGCATCACCACGTCTGTATCCGCTAAATGTTTGGTCCAAACTCCAGTTATTTTTCCATCAGTTAAAACCCCTTTAATTTCAGAATCAAACAAAGGCATTTGAATAAGTATAGAATCTCCATTTTTAGAAATTTCATTTACTCTAAATCGTTCCGTACTGTTAAATATGTCTAAATAATTTTTCCCGGCACTATCTGCTACTTCAAAATTAAAGGGGATTTCGGCTCCAGATTCGGTGATTAAAGCACCTCTCCATATTCCGGATTTTAATACTGAACTTGTTTTATCGCAGGAAGCAAAAAGAAAGAGAATGGAAGTGAATAGGAAAATTAAATTGTTGATTTTTTTCATCCGAAAAGAATTGATTTTTGTTTAACTGATTCTTATTTGAGAAATAAATCCAAATAAGGATCAAGTTTATCTACTAAAATTTTAGAAAGATAAACTTGAAACACAAATATTCAAAAATTATACCGAATTACTTTAGGATCTCTCTTGAAATGACAACTTTCTGTATTTCTGAAGTGCCTTCATATATTTGAGTGATTTTGGCATCACGCATTAAAC
>JBILPO010000238.1:0-3928 GCA_044373805.1 Pelobium sp. | reverse complement strand
TGTAATTCTAAGTCCAATTCTATTTTTATAAAAATTTCTTCTAAAGCCAAACTGTGTTTCTACTGATCCTTGCGTAACACCTTGAGCTGCTGTGTTTTTAATATAATTTAAATTTATCTCAAAAGCCGATGTGTTTTTAAGCGCATAAGTTATTCCTAAATTAGACCTTATGTTCATGCCTTTTCTATTATATGCTGCATTTGCTGCAGAAGTATAATTAATTTGGCTTAAGGTAAAACCAGCATTAAAGGATTTACGCTTATCCAATCTATAATTACTAAATAGATTGAAATTTAAAGAGGTGCTATTGGCCAAATTTTGGTAGGTAGTAATGGTATTTCCATCAGTACTTACTGTTTTTAGTCTTTCAATAATTTTTTTAGAATCTGCATAACTCAAACGTGGCGAAACCGACCAATCTTTTCCAAAAACGCTAAAATTAAGTTCATACTGGTGAGTAAAAGAAGGAATCAAATTTGGGTTTCCAAATTTTAGGTTTTGAGGGTCAGAATCATCAATTAAGGGATTTAAGCTTAAAGCTCTTGGCCTAGCTACTCTATTGCTATAGCTCACGCCGATGCTGTATTTGTTATTGAAAACCCTGTTTATCCCAAAGCTTGGGAAAAAGTTTGTATAAGGAGCGATGTCTACATTTGGGCTGTTTTCTTGAATAAAGTTCACACGAGTTACCTCGGCTCGGTTGCCCAGTCTAAAACTCCATTTCTGGATCTTAAATCGTAAAGAAACATAAGCCGAATAAATATTTTGCTGAAAAACAAAGCTATTGGTGAGGCTTGGGTTATATACGTAATCATTTAGGGTATAATCAAAATTTTGCACCGCTTGGTTATTGTCAGAAAAATTAATGCTGGTTTTTAAACCGGCCTCAAATTTGGTGTTCAAAAAAGCAAAACTTTTATCATAATCTGCATTTAAATCAATGTTATGACCTAAATCACTATTATCATTTAACTGCAAAGTGGGGTTGATGGTTCTTGGTGAACCATCAGCGTTAAGCAAATACCTAGCGTAATCTCTGTTATTGTTAGATGAGTTTTTAGTGTATAAAAGTCCCAAATCAAATTGCCCTGATTTTTTAGCATTAATATTGTAAGTAGCGTCCAAGGCATAATCAAAATTTCTATTTCCGCTACTGTTATTTTGGGAACGTAGAGTTTGCCCGTTTTTTTGCTCGTCTAAATATAAGTTATCAGATAATGAATTGCTTATTCCTTTGTTAAATCCGCCACGGGCAGAAAATTTAAAACTTTGAACAGAATCTAATTGATACGTTCCTCCAACCCTTCCGTTAAATCCATCAGATATTCTGTCAGAATTATTGCTCTGGTTATTGTAAAAAGTGGTATCTGTAAATAAGTTGCTTCTGTTAGAGTTTCCATCAGAAAAACGGGTAGCATGGTTATACCCAACATTAGAGGAGAAAGAATATTTAGGTGTTTTTTTCGATAAAAATGCACCAGTATTATGGTTTCCCTGTGTCCCCACTCTAGAAGAAACATTGCCTGTTAAACCTACTTTTCTTCCTTTCTTTAAAACGATATTAATAATACCGTCACCGTCAGCATCAAATTTAGAAGAAGGGTCGGTAATCACTTCTATAGTTTCTAAAGCATCAGACGGAAGGATACTGAGTAAATCCCCAATACTAGCCGCATTGTAATCTGAAGGCTTCCCATCAATAAAAATTCGAGTATTCCTTTTCCCGGCAATGGTAGCTTTCCCGTCAAGATCAACCGAAACCATGGGTACATTTTTTAGAATGTCTGATGCCACGCTTCCTTCAGCAAAAATAGTTTGATCAACGTTGTAAACAATTTTATCATCTTGCATTTCAACCACTGGCTTTCTATACTCAATCACTACCTCGTTCAGCATTTTACTGTCGGCATCTAACTCAATAGCTCCTAAATTTATACTGGGTTTGTTTTCATCTAAAACAACTTTGGTAATAGTTTTGGCTTGGTAGCCGACGAAAAAAAACTTAACAGTGTAGCTCCCTAAAACTAAATTCTTAATTTCTACAATTCCATTTGCATTCGATTGAAATGATTTTGCCGACAAGCTATCTAGATCACGGTAAATAGTAATATTCACAAACGGAATAACTTCTTTATTCTTTAAGTCTATAGTTTTCCCCTGCAAAGCGCCTAAAGCACCTTGCGCCATTACATGAAGCGTAAAAGCACAAAAAAAACACAAAAAAACAAGCGCTATTTTTGTTGAAAAAGATAGATTATTCAAAGTAATTTTATTAGCTCTATAAATATCAGAAAAATCAATTGAAATGTTACGACTATATATTAGACTAAAGGTTTAAAAACCTTCTTCCTGTGATGGTTGATTGTCTTTCTTTTGATTCTTTCTGGGTGCAAAATCTTGCTTTCCAAAACGGTAACTAAATGTTAGGCTATAAATTCCACCTCTTCTTCTTCTTTCAAATTCTTGTAAAAAGAACCCATTATCAGTAGTGCTACCAAATCTTCTGGAGTTTAAAACATCCCTTATGTTAAAAGACAAACTGCCTTTGGTTTTTAAAATATCATATCTTATTCCGCCATCTAAGCTATACATTTCTTTCATTGTTCCTTGAGCAAGAACTCTAGGCGCACTATAAAAAAAAGTAGATTGGGTGGATAAGTTTTTAGCTAAAGTGGCATTTGCTGTTAAATTTCCGTTCCAGTTAAAGCCAGAATTATCATTAACGCCTAAACTTGCATTGCCTTTAAAAACACTTTGGAAAAAATTTAAGTTTCCGGTTAAGTTTACTTTTTTAGTAATATCAGCTCTACTAATTAATTCTAAACCATAAGACTGGTTTTTAGCCAAGTTAAAAAACCTAGAAATGGTTCCGCCCAACTGATCTGGGTTAGCAGCTCTTAAGCTTTGAACCACATCATTTACTTGTCTAAAGTATAAAGAAGCTGTAAAAGTAACTGCATCCCAAAACTTTGCATAGCTAAACTCAAACGAGTGAATATCTTCAGGCCTCAAATTAGGGTTTCCAATTCTAATATTGAAACGATCATCAACATCTGGAAAAGGATTTACCTGCCACCCTCTTGGTCTGTTTACCCTACGGGTATAGCTTAATTGTAATTGGTTGTTGCCTGTAAATTTTTGAGTTAGAAAAACACTTGGATAAATTCTAAAATAATCTAATCTTCCGGGAGTAGTTAATAAATTACCATTGATATCTGTACCCGTTATAGAAGTATTTAGGTAAGCCTGTTCGGCCCTCAAACCCAATTGCAATCCAAAGTTTTTGGTAAACTGATTTTGATAATTGGCGTATAAAGCATGCACTATGTCTTCCAGCTTAAATAAACTGGTAAGATTTCTATCTAAAGAATAATTACTGGTAGCGGTTACCAAGGTGTCAGAAACCTGATCTTCGTTATCGTTTCTAATGGTACTTCTAAAACCCGCTTCAAACTTACTTTCTTCTGTTAGCGGATTAATATAATCAAGCTGAATGTTATAGTTTTTATTGTTTTGGTCTACCACATTTCTTCTATTACTAGAAATTCTGCTACTGGACAATTCACCGTTTAAATCAAAGAAATTTTGTACAATATTTTCTGTCTGATCTTCGCCGCTCTTGCCAACAGATAAATTTGCAGTCAGCTCTTCTTTAGGGTTTTTAAACTTATGAAAGAAATCCATATTTACATCAAACCCGTATCCATCCTCCGTATTTTTATTAAAACCAGATCCAAAATCAACTAAATTTTTGTCTTGAGCTAAAAAACGCTGTGTTAAGTTTTCGTTTCCACTCTCTTTACCTGTATTAATATTACCCGAAACCGATAAACTTGTTTTTTCGGTAAAGTAATATTCGGCTCCTATTTTAGCAGTATGATTTTTATCATTTGATAAAGAGCTTTCACTTGCAAAACTAAAAGGAGTA
>JBILPO010000237.1:0-3947 GCA_044373805.1 Pelobium sp. | reverse complement strand
GTTTGCAAGTTCAGGCTAAAAGACCGGGCTTAGACATGACTTTAAACCCAGTCGATATGGTTTTTAATTACGATGGAACTTATTCAACAGATACTCCAGAAGCTTATGAAACGTTATTACTAGACGCTATGAAAGGTGATCAAACCTTATTTATGCGTGGAGATCAAGTAGAGACTGCTTGGGAATTATTAATGCCTGTTTTAGAAAGCTGGGAATCAAAAAAAAGTATCAGCTTTCCGAATTACTCTGCTGATAGCTGGGGGCCGGAAACTGCAGAGGCTTTAATAGCAAAAGACGGTTTTCACTGGTTTACACTACCTATTAAGAAATCTGAAAAAGAGAAAAAATGAAACTAAACGTTTTTGCCAATACAGATGAGCTATATAAAGCTTTCGCTAATTATTTTGTAAAATGTGCCCAACAATCCATTACTGCAAATAACAAGTTCTCTGTTGCATTATCTGGAGGAAGTTCGCCTAAAAAATTATACGAATTGTTAGCCTCAGACGAATATAAAAAGCAAATAGACTGGACAAAAGTATATTTCTTTTTTGGAGATGAGCGCTACGTAGACCACAGCCATCCTGACAGCAATTATCAGATGGCAAAAAACGCTTTTTTAAATGCCCTAAATATTAAAGACACCCAGGTTTTTAAAGTTGATACCTCTTTAGATCCAGAATCGGCTGCTTTAGATTATGAACGCTGTATTTGCCAATTCTTCACAAAAGATAAAGACCCTTGTTTTGATCTTATTATTTTAGGCTTAGGAGATGATGCCCACACTGCTTCTTTGTTTCCGGGCACCGAAATACTTTGGATAGATGAAGAACTAGTTAAAGACGTGTACCTAAAAGACAAGCAAGTTTACCGCATCAGTATGACAGCCCCTTTAATTAATCAAGCTAAAAACATAGCTTTTTTAACATTTGGAGCTCACAAGGCTGATGCAATAAAGGCAATTTTTGAAGCTGAAAAAGACATTTCCAAATATCCAGCTCAGTTAATAGCTCCTAAAAATGGAGAATTGCAATGGTTTGTGGATGAACCCGCAATTGCAAAACTCAAAAAATCATAATTAAATGCTTCAAGACACCACTCGCCGATAAAACCTAAAAAATTTATCGGCGTTTTCATAAAAAAATTTTGTTTGAAAGGCAATTGTTGTACTATTTTATAAAAATAGTTAAGCTGTACATCAAACACTTCTTCCCTCTCACAAGTCGAATAAACTAGAACGGCCATTTAAACCTAATTTATTTCACTCAGATATTCTAATGAATTAAATCCTTAAATATCATAAGTGCAATTTTCATCCTAACTATTACCAATTTAAAATCAGAATTAATTTAATTTGATTGTTTAATTTTTATAATTATAAAAATTAATTACTTGAGGATATTTCTATTAATAAAGAAAACTTTTGAGCAAAATTATTGTCGAAATTTTTTATATTTGGAAACCTATGAGAAAATTTAGTGCTGATTATATCTTCACCTTAGATGGTGAATCTATTAAAAACGGGATAGTAGTAACAGATGATATTGGTAAAATTTTAGCCATAACTGAAGAAAAAGCCTTCTCAGACCCAAATATAGAGCGTTTCCAAGGAGTAATTGTACCCGGATTTGTAAATACGCATTGCCATTTAGAGCTTTCTCACCTTCATCAAAAAATTAAAAAAGGGACTGGACTAATTCCCTTTATAAAAAATGTAATTGGTATAAGACAAGAAGAAGAGGAAAAAGTGATGGATGCCATGAAAAAAGCTGATGAGCAAATGTTTCAAAACGGCATTGTAGCTGTTGGAGATATTGCTAATCAACCAATTTCAGCATCTGTTAAAGAAGAAAGCAAAATAAAATACCACACTTTTATAGAAATGTTAGGCTTTGAGGCTGCAAAAGCAGAAGCCGCCGTAGCACAAGCTATAAAACTGCAAACGCACTTTCAAAACTCTTCATCTATTACTCCACATGCCCCTTATTCATTGTCAAAAGAATTATTAAAAAATCTAAATAAATTTTGCAGAGAAGTAAATAATCCTATCTCTATCCATAATCAAGAAAATGAAGAAGAAAATTTTCTTTACAGATATAAGGATGGTGCATTTATGGAGTTTTTTAAAGAAATGAACATTAATGTTGATGGTTTTAAAGCTCAATCAAAAAACTCTTTACAAACTATAATTCCTTTTTTGCCAGAAAATCAACAAATTTTACTAGTTCACAATACCTATACTAGTTTAAAAGATATTTATTTCACCAAAAGATTTAACCGCAAAATTAACTGGTGCTTTTGTCCTAATGCAAATCTTTACATAGAAAATAAGCTGCCTAGTTTTGAGTTTTTTAAGCATACAGATTATCCAGTTACTATTGGTACTGACAGCTTAGCTTCTAATGATGAACTATGTCTTTTAAGTGAAATGAAAGTATTGCAAAAAAACATAGATTACCTTTCTTTTACTAAGCTATTAGAGTGGGGTACTATTAATGGTGCAAAATTCTTAGGTCTTGATGATGATTTAGGAACTATTGCTAAAGGTAAAACACCTGGGCTAAACTTAATTAGCCATCTAAAGAATGGGAAATTAACTCAAGAATCTACTGTAAAAAAGTTAATTTAAGTTTTACATTTTGTGAATTGCCAATAAAGCTTCATTTTTACAAAGAATGAATAGAGTTTGTCAATTACTTCAAATCAAATTTCCCATTATACAAGCAGGCATGGTTTGGTGTTGCGGTTGGGAATTGGCCTCAGCAGTTTCTAATGCTGGTGGCTTAGGAATTATTGGCGCTGGCTCTATGTACCCTGATGTTTTAAAAGATCATATTAAAAAAACCAAAAAAAACACCTCTCATCATTTTGCAGTTAATTTACCCTTGCTCTATCCATCTATTGAAGAGCATGTGGAAACCATCATCAAAGAGAAAGTTCCTGTTGTGTTCACCTCGGCTGGTAATCCAACTATTTGGACTGCAATATTAAAAGCCGAAGGAATAAAAGTTGTTCATGTAATTGCAAATTCTAAATTTGCCCATAAAGCCGTTGATGCCGGCGTAGATGCTTTAGTTGCTGAGGGTTTTGAAGCAGGTGGCCATAATGGGAGAGAAGAAACCACCACACTTTGTTTAATCCCTAAAATAGTTGATGAAGTTTCTATTCCTGTGATAGCTGCCGGCGGAATTTCATCGGGAAAAAGTATGTTGGCCGCTTTTGCCTTAGGCGCAGAAGCGGTGCAAATTGGGAGTAGATTTGCAGCTTCAGTTGAATCATCAGCTCATCAAAATTTTAAAGAAGCCATTATTCAGGCAAAAGAAGGATCTACAAAATTAAGTATGAAAAAGCTTACTCCAGTAAGATTATTGGAGAACAACTTTGCCAAAGCAATATTTGAAGCCGATTTAAATGGCATAGATAAAGAAGGATTGATTCATTTACTTGGAAAAGGCAGAGCAAAAAAAGGGATGTATGAAGGAGATATGCAAAATGGGGAATTAGAAATTGGACAAGTAGCTGCAAATTTCAAAGAAATATTGCCTGCCAAAACCATTTTAGATCAAATATGGAGTGAGTTTTTAGCTGAGAAAGAAAAATTACAGGCTTTAAAGTTTTAAATCATTTTTTACAGCTTAAAAAAATATCATTAATTATAATTCTTATAATGAAAGCATTAAAAATTGTGGTGTCAGGAAGGGTACAAAGGGTTGCTTACCGGGTTTCTACTAAAGCTGTAGCAGACCAAATGGGGATTAAAGGCATCATAAAAAACCAAAAAGATGGCTCTGTTTATATAGAGGCCGAAGGAGATGAGGAGATGATGGATGAGTTTATTGATTGGTGCAAATACGGACCAGATAATGCCCGTGTTGATGATATAGTGATAGAAGAAATGGAAGCAAAAAACTATCAGAATTTTAATATTTTAAAGAAATAACTTGTCG
>JBILPO010000236.1:0-3957 GCA_044373805.1 Pelobium sp. | reverse complement strand
GAGATTACAGGGACCATTAATATTTAATTTCCAACCGTTAAAAGATTAGCAAATAAGAATAAAAAGTTTAAGGTTTTCTTTTTATATATTTGTTTGTTTTAAAAATTTTGATGCAGACTTACAGGTACAAAAAAGCACTTTTAGTTGATGACAACTTCATTGACAATATGATTAACCAAAAAATCTTAAACAATAGTGACTTTGCAGAATCTATAATGGTTAAACAATCATGTGAATCTGCTATTAGTTATTTGCAAGAATTGGTTAAAGATAATGACGACTTACCAGAGATAATTTTTCTTGACATAAGGATGCCTATAAAAACTGGTTTCGACTTTTTAATTGAGTTTCAAGACATCCAATCACCTCAAAAAAATGCGGTTAAAATAGTGATGCTTTCTTCTTCTTTAGACCCAAGCGATCACAAAAAAGTAATTGAATTTAACAATGTTACTGATTTTTTAGGGAAACCTTTAACCAGTGAATTATTAAAAAGCATATAAAATGCTTCTTGTTGCAGACGGGGGTTCTACAAAAACAGATTGGATTTTACAGCTACCTGATAAATCAATAGAAAAACACCACACTAATGGTTTAAATCCATTCTTTTTATCTGAAAAAGATATCATCAGAAACCTTAATCATTATAAGCCCTTTCAACAAATAGCTGAAAACATCACCGAGGTACATTTCTTTGGTGCCGGTTGTAGTAGCCCAGATAGAAGAGAGACTATTTCTAATGCGTTAAGCAACAAATTCAAAAATGCATTTATTAGTGTAGAAAGTGATTTGTTAGGATCTGCATTAGCTACTTGTAAAGATAAGCCTGGCTTTAGCTGCATTTTAGGTACAGATTCTAACATTTCTTTTTTTGATGGCAAGGAAATTCATCCTAGTAAACATGGCTTAGGATACCTTTTAGGAGAAGAAGGCTCGGGAACTTATTTTGGAAAAACATTAATTACGGATTTTCTCTACAAACGAGCTCCAGAAGATATTCTCAACCTTTTTAATGATGCATATCAGATAAATAAGGAAATTGTTATTAAGAATATTTACCAAAAACCGATGCCTAATTTCTATTTGGCATCATTTGCTCAATTTATGGGGCAATATCAAAAACATCCCTATATACAAAACATTTTAAACACAGGATTTCGAGAGTTTATTAAAACTCACGTTTGTTCTTACCCAAACTATAAAGATTTTTATTGCCACTTTGTGGGCTCCATAGCCTTTCATTTTAAAGAGAATTTAAAAGAAGTTGGTGCTGAATATGAAGTTAATATTGGAAAAATAATTGAAAAACCTATTGATGAGCTTTATGAGTTTATTAGGATAAGAGAGGGTTACTAACTTTCCATTTATTATAAATTAATCTATTTAAAAAAGCATTAAAAAAACTGAATTGTTATTTTGATAAAAAAGTAACATTTTTACGGTCAAAAAAACTAAAGCTCCTCTTTTTTAGTATATTTATTGTTGCTCATTGATTAAAAATCAACTTATGTTTAAAAAACTTACGCTTACTGTTGTATTCTCATTTCTTGCCACTTTAATTTTCGCACAAGATGGGAAGGAATTAGTTACAAAAGAACAATTTGCAAGGCTCCAACAGCTTTCAATAAATTTTAAACTAAAAAATGAATCTAATAGAAAAAAGGCTTTCGAGTTAGCTAAAAAAAATAATTGGATAACATTTAGTGTAGGGAATGATGGATCTGTTTTATCGCTTCAAGGAGTAGATGATTTGGGTTACCCATTGTATCTAAAAACTTTCAATAACACCATTGCTTCTGGTACTACTCGCACAAATAGCCTTTATTCTGGCGGCTTATTAGGCTTATCTTTAAATGGATCAAGTGCTAATTTGATTGGGAAAGTAGGGATTTGGGACGGTGGATCTATCTTAACAGGGCATCAAGAATTTACAGGAGGAAGAGTAGAACAAAAAGACGCTCCGTCATCAGGAAGTACACATGCTACCCACGTAGCAGGGACAATGGTAGCAAGCGGCATTTATCCTATTGCAAGGGGAATGGCTTGGGGTTTACAAAAACTTTTAGCCTATGATTTTAACTCGGATATTACAGAGATGACCACCGCAGCCAGTAATGGCATGGCCATTTCTAATCATTCTTACGGATATATTGCTGGCTGGAATTACAATTCTGACCCTCCAGGCACCGCCCCTGCAAGATGGGAGTGGTACGGCAAATTTGACGCTATAGAAGATCATAAATTTGGTTTTTATGATGGTTTAACCAGAGATTGGGATATTATATGCTACAATGCACCGTATTATTTGCCTGTAAAATCTTCGGGAAACAATAGAGGAGAAACTGGCCCTGCAGTTGGATCAAATTACTGGGGCTACAGTAGTGCCTCTCCTACCGTTTTAGTTGACAAAGGAAATAGACCTGCTGAGATTAGCAGTAACAATAGTTATGATATTATCTCTACAACTGGTACTGCAAAAAATATTTTAACTGTTGGCGCAGTAACTGGTTTGCCATTTGGAGCATCAAACCCTTCAGAAATTAAAATTTCATCATTCAGCAGTTATGGCCCAACAGATGACGGAAGAATAAAACCAGATATTGTTGGTCATGGGGTGGGTTTAACCTCTACTAGCAATGATGATACAAAATCATACGCAACACTTTCTGGCACATCTATGTCAGCACCAAATGTAAGCGGTTCATTAATATTACTTCAAGAATATTATTCCAAACTCAACCAAGGCAACTTAATGAGATCTGCCACTTTAAAAGGCTTGGTGATAGAAACTGCTGATGAAGCAGGAACTAACGTTGGACCTGATTATATTTTTGGTTGGGGACTATTAAACATGGAAAGAGCTGCAACTCACATTAAACAAAATACAAGTACTAGTTTAATCTCCGAAAAAACCCTTGCTCAAGGAGAGACTCAAGATATTCAGATCATTACTTCTGGTTATGGTCCTTTAAAAGTGACTATTTGCTGGACCGACCCTGAAGGGACCCCAACTGCAACAGGAGAATTAAATAGCAGAGTACCTAAACTAGTGAACGATTTAGATTTAAGATTGGTTAAAGGCACAACTACTTTGTTTCCTTATAAATTAAATCCAGAAACACCTTCTTTGGCAGCCACAAATGGAGACAATTTGGTAGATAATGTGGAGCAAATTTATGTTGTAGATGCTATTCCTGGGCAAGCATATACGATTAGAGTTTCCCATAAGGGCACCTTAACAAAAGGACCTCAAAATTATTCAGTGCTGGCATCTGGAATTGGAGGTAAAGCTTATTGTGTTTCTGCACCAACATCCTCTAATGATTCTAGGATTGATCAATTTCAGTTAGCCTCGATAAACAATACTTTACCTATTAATACCTGTAGAGCTTATTCTGATTTCACTAATCTCTCTACAGAATTAGAAGCAGGAAAAACCTATTCTTTTACTGTAAATCTGGGTACTTGTCTAACAAATTTTGATAAAATTGCTAAGATATTTATCGATTATAATTCAGATGGAGATTTTGATGACACCAATGAAACTATTGCAACTTCTGCTATCATTAACGCTAATGGAGTTTTTACTGGGAATGTAGTCGTTCCAACAAATGTGATTGCGGGAAATTCCTCTATTTTAAGGGTGGTTTTATCAGAAACTACTAATCCCGCATCGGTAACATCATGTGGAAATTATGCTAAAGGAGAAACGCAAGATTATAAGGTAGTATTTACTAAATCAAGTGCCGACGCAGGTGTTATCTCTATAAACAATATCAATGATAACTTATGCGCCACCACAGATCAGGTAGTTTCTGTTAAATTAAAAAACTTTGGAAGCACAACACTTACAAATATCCCTGTTGTTGTTACCTTAAGCAGCAATAGTACTGTAATTAAAACTATTACAGAAACCTTTATAGGCAGTTTGGCGCCTAATAATGAAATTGATTATAC
>JBILPO010000235.1:0-3968 GCA_044373805.1 Pelobium sp. | reverse complement strand
GGCAAATTATATCCAAAATTCTCTATAGACCAGCTTACTTTAACTTTTGCTTGTTGATATTTTTTACCGCTAATGCTATTTCCTGGAATAGAAGGTTCATCGGCTGTGCCTAATAATTGTATAGCTTCTACTCGGGCGGCAAAACGTTTTTTTAATTCTTCGGTTTCACCTGGTACGGAAACAAAAGTTCCTGATGATTGCTCGCCAGCTAAAACATTAGCAGCTTGCTCTACCTCATAAGGGGTTTCTATCAGGTATTCGGCGTAAATTCTTTCCATTAATTTAAATTAATCATGATGTCTTTTTTCCTACTTTCTGGACTAACTTTAAGTAAGATAACTTTACCGTTTTTTAGTTCTGCTTCTACCTCGGTTTGTTTTGGAGCATGAAGTTTAAAGTGAACGTCTATATTTTTAGGCCAAGCCGGAAAGAGTAGAATTTTATCATCTACATCTTGTAACAGCATTTCTTGTAAGCCAATCATTCCAGAACCACCCCAATTATGGTCGGGTGTCCAGTCGAAACCCGGTCCCCAAAATGCAGGAAACCTTCTGTTGGCATCTTTGAGTTTTGCAAATGTGTATTTCACAGCATCGTGGGTTAATCCTAAACGGGCGGCGAAGATATTATCCTGTTTCCAGCCTTTTGAGTCTCTAAATTTTAGCGCATCAGTATCATATAGATAAGTGTTTACAGCGGTATCTAATCCTGATTTTTCTAATCCATACAATTTCCAAGGGAAAATAGGATAAAGTTGTGGCGACTCTGTATTATTAATTCTTTGCCATGTGAGGGCAGGGGCAATGGTGGTTTTTCCATTAAAACTCCTAAAACTAATTTTCGGGATGCGTTGTAGCATGCCTTGCCAATGATTTTTTTCTTTTGTATTTAGCATGTCATCGGGTAAAGCCAAAAGACTTTTTAAAACGGAGGTTAAGCCAGCAATAGTTGAGCTAGAATTGTAAGCCATTTTATAAGTCTCCGCAGCAGAACCAGGGAAAAGCACCAGTTTACCATTGGCATCTAATGTTTTAGCGCCTCTTTGCTTGGCCAGATATTTATAATGTTCATCAAAGAAAGTTAAGCTGCTTTTTATGAGTGGGAGATATGTAGTAATGTTTGTATTTTGATAGGATTTAGTATCCAAAATCATTTGGCAAAACTCTAAAACGGTATCCCATTCATATTCTAACCATGCATTGTACTCTAAACCTTTATCAAAATTTGAAGGTCTTTTCCATCCATATTCGGCTGGATTAGGTAAACCAAAATTCTCAATTTGTTCTGTAAAACTTGCTCCATTATGATTCCAGTAAACTTTAGACCGCAGTTCGGCATTTTTCAGTATGTTCAAATAGAAATCAAATTGTGGTTTCATTAAATCTGCATCACCAGATTTTAATAAAGGCCAATAAACCAATCGTTGATTTTGAGCGGTATGTGTACCGCCACCCCAGTTCCTAAAATCAGGGGTGTAGGTTAAAGTTGAATCTGTAAAAACAGGGTCATAAGTAAATAGGCCACCATTAAATTTAGTTGGGTATTCTCCATAAGCGTTACAACCTAACATATACCTAAACAATTGATAGTTTTTACCCACTTGCCAGCTATCTGCATTTTCTGATTTAGAAATAGTAATGAAACTTTTGCTCCAAAAATTTACCCACCAATCAGTGGTGTTTTTGTAGTCTTTTTTACTTGATTTTAAGCTTGTTAAAGCCAATTCATTCACCTTATTGTTTAAGGCTTTAGCACTTATGTGCTGACTGTTATATAGTGTGATAATGAGCTCTTGATGCTTGCTTGCTTGCTTGGTTTTTAGTTGTGTTGCTTGAAAAGTGGTGTTTGCATATTTTCCTTTTGATGTTCCATTTTGTATTAAATTTTCACCTAGTAAAACACCTCCAAAAATTCTTTCGTTTATAGGATTAAACAAACTGTCTTTAACAGAATCCATTCCTTGTTGTGAAACAGCAGCATCAAATACTGTAAGGCTCTTATTTTGATGATTAAATGAAATCCCTTTTTTTTGAAAAGCAACTTCATCTTTATAAGTTTTCACCTCTCCCTGAGGAGCCCATTTCCAAGAATTTTGATTGTTTTCTTTGCCTTTTAATAATCGGTCTTCATAGCGCCAACTTTCAAAAGAAACTTCCATTTCAGTAGCTTTAGAATGGTTGATGGCCACATGAATTACAGGGTGAAAGACATCCACCCAAAGTAAAATATCGGTTTTTAAGCCTAAATCTGTTCCAGAAATACGGATATTCCCTTTGTTTAAATCTAAGATCTGATGAAAGTTCTCTTTTAAACTGTTTTTAGGAAAATGTATTCTTACTCTGCCGGCTTTTAGTAAGGTATTATTCTCATCAAAGCTACCGCTTCTAGAAATGTAAAATAACAAATCACCGTTTTCTACCCAAACATTTAAGCCAATATCACCTCCGCCCAAAGGCATAGATTCGGATGAGTTTTTACTTTGGCTATCCCATTTTACATTGTACTGATCCAATGCTAAATTTTGTGATTTAACTAAGGTTGGCGAAATTAAAAGTAAGAATAAGACGATTTGCTTCATGTTTTAATAATCATCTGTTCTAAATGAAGACACTGGCAAGCCTTCTGTATTAAATAATTCACCCACCACAAAGTCTTTAAAAGCATAACGTACGGCAACAGGACTTTTTACCAAAGGCGATGACACCAATAAAGTATTTCCACTGATGTTTGCTTGTGCAGGAACAAAGTTTTTATCAGCTCCAGCTATTTCAAAATTAACCAAGTCTTTTCCAAAAGTGGTAAAGCCATTTTTAACATTTTTAAATTTA
The DNA here is from genome assembly GCA_044373805.1 of Pelobium sp. Lineage (GTDB taxonomy): Bacteria > Bacteroidota > Bacteroidia > Sphingobacteriales > Sphingobacteriaceae > Pseudopedobacter. The sequence continues at coordinate 1,140 of JBILPO010000235.1, read as the reverse complement.
AGGGTTACAATATTTCCGCTCACTTCTAAGGAATCATAAATAGGGGCTTCAAAACCAAAACCTTTTAATCCATAAGTTTTAGCCAAAGCCATTAATGCAAATCTTTCGCCTCCTTCTTTTTTATGGCTAGGATGTATGTTTTTTTCTTCTCCAAAATCCATGATGCTTACCATCCCTGAGTTGGGTATTTTAGCCAATGATTTTCTTTGAGCATCTCTTATATAGGCCGAATTATACTTTCCTCCAGAATTAAATGGAGGCAATTGAGCATAGTTATAAGGAGCTATCTGTTGGTAATAAAAAGGGAAATCTCCTTGCTGCCACTCTCTTCTCCATTCTTTAACCAAAGCAGGGAATAGCTTTTCATATTGGTCTGGCCTTTCATAATTTGATTCGCCCTGATAAAAAAGAGCTCCTTTAATTCCGAATCCAATAATTGGAAACAACATTCCATTATACAAAGCAGCTGCAGATCTATTATTCACTTTTGCAGAATCAGCGATTAGAGGTAAATTAATCCCTCCAAATTCTTCCAGTTCTTTTTTACTCATCCAGGCTTCTGCAGTTGAGCCACCATAATTTACATTGATTAATCCAACCGGAATTTTCAGTAAATCCTGTAATAATCTTCCAAAATAATAACCAGTAGCACTAAAATTAGATACCGATTCTGGTTCTGCCTGTTTCCAAATAGATGTTTTGCTATTTTCTTGAGGTTCAAATTTAGCAGAGCGAGGTACAATGTATAATCTCAAATTTGAGTTTGTTGAACGAATTATGGCATCATTAGAACCCAAAACGGGTTGTGATCTAAAACCTTTCATCGGCATTTCCATATTTGATTGCCCGCCCAATATCCAAACTTCACCAATCAAGATATTTTTTAATGTGAGTGCTTTGCCATCTGAAATAGTTAATTGAAAAGGTCCTCCAGCTTTTGGCGTTTCAATATAAACCTTCCATTTGCCGCTATCATCTGCTATTGATACATACTTTTTATGATTCCATGATGATTGAACCGTAATGTGTCTATTTGGAGAAGACCATCCCCAAACCGGTACTTTGGCAAGTTGCTGCAAAACCATGTCATCGGTAAAAATAGAAGCCATTTTTACTTGAGCATTTGCACCCAATGAGAAG
>JBILPO010000234.1:0-3975 GCA_044373805.1 Pelobium sp. | reverse complement strand
CTCTTAGTAAGCGATAACGATGCCTTTAACAGGATTTATGAATTTACTAACCGAGCAGAAATTAACCAGAAACTTAAAAAGTACGGATTTAAAAATAGTAGAATTATTAACCGACTATCTGTTGGAGATAAAGGCGAAAATGCAAGAAACACCAATCCAATTTCATTTTTGGATGATAATAAAAACACTTTTTATACTAAACCAAGTGCTTATGATGCAAATAACTATCCTTTAAAACTAAATAACTTACTAAGAGGTAAAGGCTATTTAGATGCTAATGATAGTTTAATTAACAAAGCATTTGATTTTTCTGAGAAGAATGTTTTTCAGTTAACAGATCAACATGAGCTAATAAAAAAACTCTTTTTTCCAGAAAATTATTCCCTTAAAAACAGATTCAATTTAACAGAAATCGATTACGACTTTTTGTACAGCTATATGAGCATGTACCCTAATGAGAGTTTAACTCCTAGCTACTCCTCACCAAACTATTATCCGGCATATTGTAAGTTCTTATTTTACGGAGCGGATATTAAAAAACCAATTCTACCAAATATTAGGATATTTAATAAGGTTGGAGATGCTTATGGTTACGCAATAGACAATATTTACTTTATTGATTATGAAAACAAGGTTGAATTTATTTTATCGGCAGTAATACAATCAAATACAAACGAGATTTATAACGATAACCAATACGAATATAATTCAGTTTGTTTTCCATTTATGAAAAATTTGGGAGAGAAAATTTATGAATTTGAGCTCAATAGACCTAAAAAATTCATACCAGATTTCTCTAAACTATTAAAATTTAAATGATAGGCTAAGCTTTTGAAAACCAATAATAAAGCAACTATTTTATTGCTGAAATTTATTTTTAAAATAAGCTAGTTGAACTGTTATTTTGGTACAATTATGGCATTACTTTTTTCAGGTACATTGTATAAAAAGAAAAAACATTGCCATGAAAATCAAATTCTTAAACCGTTTTAAGCTCTCAACAGAGCATAAGCATTTAGATGAGGAATTCTCTATATTAAATACTCATCGTTTTAAAGAAAATATTGAAAATTCTACCCAAAAAAAATCTGTTTATTATACCAGTTTTCTGTATCTGATTTCTATACTTAGTATTGGAGCCTGGATAATTTCCTTAGCTATACTCCCATTTGGAGATTTTTTCCAATTTCTACTAGGCGCCGCGGTATTATCAGTCAATCTTTTAATTTTTAAATGGACTAAAATTTAATCTGCACCGGTTGTAAATTATTAGAAATTATATCATAATCTAAGGCATTAAAAACTACAAAACCATTTCATCAAATATTTTTTCTAAGGTATTAGCTGGCTCCAAACAATAACCTGGGTGTACCTTAGAACATTGCAAAATAGTGCTTCTGGTAGCTGTTACCCATCTAAAACGAGAAGGCAAATCTAATTTGGTAATTGGAGAATCACAATTATCGCCTCTGCAAATGCAGTCAAATACATGAAGATGTTTTTTTAAATCTTCAATATCTAAACCTGCAGAAAACATTATTAATTTATTTTCATCAACAGTAAATTTAGCTTGCAAGTATTTTTCTTTAGCACAATACAAAACCACCCCCACATTTAAAAATTCTTCTCTTTCTACCTTGGGTACAACACGTATAATCGCGTATTCATATAAGTTATAATCTTGCATCATCAGCGGCTTTTACAAAAATATCTGCATTCGCAATTCGAGAATTTAGAAACAAATTATAGGCATTTCTATATTCATCTGGACTTGAAAAATAATCACCCTGTAGCCATTCATCAGGAATTAAATTCACAATATCAGCAATTATTTTTGGGGTTAATAATGCTTTTAGCTGAATATTAAGCTCGTACAAATTACTAGCTTGTGATAACAATACATGTTCTTTAATTAAATTGAAAGGACTTTTAGCTTGTTCTTCCCAGTTATTCCATGAATGGTGAAAATATAAAGCTGCGCCATGATCTATTAACCATAATTCTTGATGCCACCATAACATATTGGTATTTCTAGCCGTACGATCCATGTTCATTAACAAAGCATCTAACCAAACAATTTTTGAAGCTAACACACTATCTACTAATTTAACTCCCGGGTCATAGGTAATAGAACCTGATAAATAATGAAGTGCTAAATTTAAGCCCGTACTAAACTTTAATAAATCCTGAATTTCTTCATCAGCCTCGGCTCTACCAAAAGCCTCACCTAAATCAGCAAAAACTAACTCAGGCATTTTTAAACCTAAAGATCTGGCTAACTCTCCGCCTATCAACTCAGCAATTAAGGCATTAGGTCCTTGTCCGGCTCCTTTAAATTTAAGTACATACAAAAAACCATCGTCAGCTTCGGCAATAGCAGGCATGGAACCTCCTTCTCTTAAAGGGGTTACATATCGTATCACTTTTACTCTTCTTAATTGCATATGTTCTAAACTAATTATCTATCTGTTAACAATTCACTAATTTATTATCAATTACTTATAACGTACTATAAAGTAAATAATGCCTAAAATATTAACTACGAAGTAATATAAATCCTAAAGATTGAAACCGAAAATTATTATTGTTAACCATTCATCAACTTTTTAATCTGTTGCGTAATTAATTAATGATGTTTGTACACTAAAACTAAAAGCACAAATGTATATTTATGCAAAACATTATTAAAACCTAAAGAATTGGTTTTGATAAATTTAAACCTTTACCCTTGATTTTTAATACATGATAGAGAATAATAATTTTTTCGAAATCTTTAAACTCATTCCTACACCAGTTGGCTATTCAGTGATTATCATTCAAAGTTCGCTTTTAAAGCAGTTCGTACATTAATAAATCTATTGAAGTAAAAGATTTTCTAAATGTAATAAGTTACATAGAAGACTTCTGGATTTCTTTAGTGAAATAACCAATAACAGAAAACAAACTCAAAATGATTAAAGACTTAAAAAAATATAACATTTTAGTAGTTGAAGATAATTTGGGATATTTTACAATCGTAGAATATTTTCTATCAGAATACATATCTAATCCTCAAATTATTCAAGCTAAAAATTACAAAGAAGCTGCTGCGTTTCTTGCAGACAAATCTAATCAGTTTGATGTTATTTTATTAGATCTTACCCTTCCAGATTTAAACGGCAAAGCATTAATATCTCAAATTATAAAGCTAAGCCCTTCCTGCCCTATTATTATTTTAACTGGCTTTACTGATGTTAAGTTTAGTATTCAATCAATCTCTTTAGGTATTTCTGATTATCTTGTAAAAGATGACTTAAATTCCTTAACACTTTATAAAAGCATCAATTACGCAATAGAAAGAAAAAAAACTTATATTCAATTAGAAGAGTCTGAAAGACGAAACAGTGATTTATTTCACTTAAGCCCTCAACCTATGTGGGTTTATGATTTAGAGAATCTACATTTTTTAAGTGTAAACCAAGCTGCAATTAATAGCTACGGTTATTCTGAGCAAGAGTTTTTGAATCTGACTATAAAAGACATCAGACCTACAGAAGACATCCAACTATTAGAAGATGCCTTAAAAAACAGGAATTCAATTTTTAACAAAGGTATTTATAGACATCGCAAAAAAAACGGCGAAATTATTCAAGTGGAAATTCTTTCTAATATTTTCTTTTATAACAATAGAGACGCAATATTAGTTTTAGCCAATGATATTACGTCAAGAGTTCAACATATTTCTGCTATAGAAGAACAAAACAAAAAACTGCAAGAAATAGCTTACACCCAATCTCATATAGTTAGAGCACCTTTAGCAAGAATGATGGGCATTGCAAACTTGCTTAAAGATCTTAAATTGTTAACTGAAGAAGGTAATATTTTAATGAATTATTTTATAGAATCTAGCAATGAACTTGATAGCATTATTCGTGATATAGTTGAAAAGAGTGAACATGTAAAATACGATAGATGAACTTTGAAACAATAGTTATA
>JBILPO010000233.1:0-3980 GCA_044373805.1 Pelobium sp. | reverse complement strand
TATTTAAAAGTAGAAAGCTGCAAGGGGAATTTTTGCTCTAAATCTTTCACAATAGATAAAAACATATCGGGAATTAAATCTTCCCTGCCATAAGTAAAAACGGCGGCTAAAACATGTGTCTTATTCTCTTTAACTAACTTAAAAGTAAAGTTTAGAAAGTTTTTAACAGCTTCACTGCTATTTAAACTAGCAATAGCCTCGTGAACATCTGTACCATTTTCTATTTCTTTTAGTAACTGTGTCAATAAAACATGTTTTGCACCTACTTGATCCATTGCTTTTAAGTACAATTGAAAATGACTAGTTCTGTTGCCAATTTCATCTACATCAGATTCTTCACCCAAAACAATTTCATTAATTAAATAACTAGTATTGGCATCTTTAACGGGTAGCCACGGAGTGCTTACACAAGTTAAATTCTTTTGCAAAGACTTTAATAGTGACATAAAATCCCAAACTGCAAAAACATGGTTAGCCATAAAAGTTTTAATATGAGCTATGTTTTCAATCTTAGCGTATAAAGGGTGGGAAACTAACTGAGAACGTAAAGAAGCTATTTCTTCTTTTAAAGTGTCTGACGGTGTAAAAACTTGCATGATAACCTAACACAATTCAATATGAAATGGTTTTTAAAATTTTTATTTTTTTAGATTTTCCTTTTAAATCTTTTATGCCGTATTTAAATTACGGCTTTGCAGAACTCAAACTCACTAAATTATTAGATTGATATCTATACGTGATTAAAGGCAATAGTTTGATTTTGAACCAGCAGATTCCATAGAAATTGAAGAAAGTAGATTGATAAAGCGATAAAGGCTAGTGAAAATCAGTAGGTGATGGTAGGGAAAGCTTTATGAAAAGATTGATGCATTCTTATTGAAACAATTTTTTTTTAAAAATGTGACTAATGAATATAAACTTTAAAGGCCTAATTATAATTTTAAAAACCTATTTTAATTGATTAAAACACTTGAAAATTAATAATAATAGACAATAAATTATCATTTACACAACATTTGTTTAAGTGAATTTAATTCCTATATTTGCACCTTAATTTTACAAACAATTAAATATTAAAACATGTACGCAATAGTAAGTATAGCAGGACAGCAATTTAAAGTTGCTCAAGACCAGCACCTTTTTGTACACAGATTACAAGGAGATGAAGGCGCTAGTATTGAATTTGACAATGTTTTGTTAGTTGAAAATGACGGTAAATTTACTGTAGGTACGCCAGCAGTTAAAGGAGCTAAAGTTTCGGCTACGATCTTGTCTCATTTAAAGGGTGATAAAGTTATTGTCTTCCATAAAAAGAGAAGAAAAGGATATAAGAAAAAGAATGGTCACCGTCAGTCTTTTACTAAAATTCAGATCAGTAGCATTTCAATATAATTTTACAATGTTCAATCGCTGAGTTTTACTTAGCAAAAAAGATATAAAACCATGGCACATAAAAAAGGAGCCGGTAGCTCGAATAACGGTAGAGAATCACAAAGCAAGCGTTTAGGTATTAAAATCTTTGGTGGTCAAGCGGCTATCGCAGGAAATATCATCGTTCGTCAACGTGGTACTAAACACCATCCAGAAAAAAATGTAGGTATTGGTAAAGACCATACTTTATTTGCATTAGTTGATGGTAAAGTAGCTTTTAGAAAGAAAGCTGACAACAAGTCTTATGTTTCAATTGTACCTTTTGATTTTTCTGCACCAGTAGTTAAAGCAGTACCTGCTAAAAAAGTAGGAGTTAAAAAAGTTACTGCAGTTGTTGAAGAAAAAGTAGTTAAGGTAAAAGTAGAAACTGTTGAAGTTGCTGAAGAAAAAGTTGAGAAAAAAGCACCTGTAAAAAAAGCAGCAGCTAAAAAAGCTGATGATGCTGAAACAGCAGAATAATTCTTAATTTAATATATTAAAAAGCCCTAAAGATATTCTTTAGGGCTTTTTTTGTAAAATATATTTTATAACAATTGAATAGTAGATGTAGCGTTTTTTATAGAGGCTTGATCTATTATTGTGAATTGAGGAATTCTTCCTAAAACGGTTAAACCTGATAAATTAATAATAATTTCTTCACTTGATTTATTTTCTATACCATTAAAAATCAATCCTTTTATGGTAATTCCTCTGTTTTTTAAGGCCTCAATGGTGAGTAAAGTATGGTTAATGCTACCTAAATAGTTTTTAGATACCAAAATAACTTCAGCATTTAGTTTAACAATTAAATCAATCATTAAATCTTTAGCATTAAGCGGAACCATTAAACCTCCAGCTCCTTCAATGATAAGTGAATTATTGGTTATTGGTAATTTGATTTGATCTAAACTAATGGTTATTCCATCTAAAGCTGCTGAATAATGAGGAGAAAAGGGTTGTGTAAGTTGATAGGCTTCTGGATGGAATACAGAATCTTTATTGCTTATTAATGATTTTACCTTATGGGTGTCAGAATTATCTAAATCACCAGATTGAATAGGTTTCCAATAATCTGCTTTTAGTTTTTCTACCAATACGGTAGATACTATTGTTTTTCCAATTTCGGTTCCAATACCGCTCACAAAATATTTTTTACTCATAAAGTATTTATTAAGCTTATTAAGCTTGTAATTTGTTTAGGCGTATGATCTGCATGTAAACAGATTCTTAATCTTTCTTTTCCCTCTGGTACAGTAGGACTCAATATGGGTTTAACATCAAAGCCTTTAGCCTGAATTTGATTGGCCATATTTTTACATTGTTGATTGCCAGAAACTACCATACATTGAATAGCACTTTCACTATCTATAAATGAATTTTTTAATGCTGATGATCTAAATAAATCAATATTAGCCCTTAATTGTTTAATGGCTGGAGTAGTTTTTAACATCTCATAAGCATTTTTCACACTAGCTAAGCTATGAAAGGGTAAAGCCGTAGTGTAAATAAAAGATCGGGCAAAGTTAATCAGATAAGTTTTTAATTCAGTAGAGCCCAATATTATTGCACCATGACAGCCTAATCCTTTTCCAAAAGTATGAATTCGGGCGAAAACTGCATTTTCGAGATTTAAATAATTAACTAATCCTTGTCCGTATGCTCCAATAACTCCGGTGGCATGGGCTTCATCTACAATTAAATGAGCTTGGTATTTTTTTGCTAAATCACTAATTTTTTGAAGTGGTGCAAAATCACCATCCATAGAAAAAACACTTTCTGTAACAATAAAGATATTGCCTTTACTGTTTTTAAGTTTTTCTTCTAGACTATTTAAATCATTATGCTTAAAAATATAGCGATTGGCATTGCTTAATCTTGCGCCATCAATTAAACTAGCATGAATGAGTTCATCAGTAATAATTGTGTCACCCCTTTGCGCTATAGAGGATAATAAACCAATATTTGCATCATAACCAGAATTAAATATTAATCCAGCCTCGGCATGATGAAAATTGGAGATATCTGTTTCTAGTTCTTCCACAAACCGGCTATTGCCTGATAACAATCTAGAACCTGTGGAGCCAATAAGGTAAGAGGGGTAGTTTTTTATATAGCGTTCAATTTTTTCTTTTAATTCTGCTGATTTGGCAAAGCCGAGGTAATCATTTGACGAAAAATCAATCAATGAATTTGGTATTTTGAGTTCTCTTAAGGAATTATTTTGAACTCTTTGATTGATTTTGCTTATCAGAAAATTGGTCAAGATTGTTTTTTTTGTAAAAATAAAAAAAGCAGGATATTTATCCTGCTTTTTAAAAATAGTTTAATAAATAAGTTATTCTCAGATTTTGATTTAATTACCAGCTGCAGCTTTTTTAGCTTTCATTTCTTCTGCTTTAGCTTTCTGTACAGCTTTTTGTTCATCAGTTAAGGTTGCTTTTAACACTGCAGAATATTTTTGAGAAATGGCTTTCATTTGATCTGCATCTGGTTTATTTCCTTCACCTGCAGCAGTTCTTAAAGCTTCAATAGATTTAGCTCTATCTAAAGACGCCTCGTAAATTATAGTT
>JBILPO010000015.1:0-13497 GCA_044373805.1 Pelobium sp. | reverse complement strand
TTAAAGACAATTATCCCGCAATAAAAAAATGGTTGGCTTACATGGAAGAAAGATACATGCAAGACTATATTTTAACCAAAGATAGCTACGGCGATTGGTGTGCGCCACCTGTAACCATAGAGGCTGGTCGTGGCAAAAGTGCCGATAAAAAATATCCATCAGCATTGATTTCTACGGCCTATTATTATCATTTTATGCAGTTGATGATGAAATTCAGCAAGTTAACCGGTAACGAAACTGACTACCCTAAATTTGAAACTTTAGCCGCTAAAGTGCGAGACGCGTTCCATAAAAAGTTTTACAACGATAAGGGATTTTATGGTGATAATCAGTTAACCGATAACATTATTCCACTTTATTTTGGAATGGTGCCAAAAGTAGAAACCGACAAAGTTTTTAAAAATATTGTATATACTATTGAAGTCACTAATAAAGGGCATTTAAGTAATGGTTTGGTTGGTGTACAATGGTTAATGCGTTGTTTAAATGATTATGGCCGACCAGATTTAGCTTATACCATCGCTACCCAAAAAACTTATCCGAGTTGGGGATATATGGTCGAAAATGGCGCTTCCACTATTTGGGAATTGTGGAATGGAAATACTTCGGATCCAAAAATGAATTCGCAAAATCATGTGATGATGCTTGGAGATTTACTGATTTGGTATTATGAAAACCTTGCTGGTATCAAAGCAGATCTTCCGGGTTTCAAAAAAATCATGATGAAGCCAGAGATAATTGAGGGCTTAAAAAATGTGAATGCTAGTTTTAATTCTCCTTACGGCCAAATCAATAGCAGTTGGAAGAAAGATAAAAAGCAATTTGATTGGGATATTACTATTCCGGCAAACACCACAGCAGAAATTTATTTGCCAGCAGCAAATGAAAAATCAATTAAAGAAAGTGGTAAAAGCATTTCCAACCTCGCTGATATGAAGTTTATCCGCCAAGATGGTAATAAAATGATTTACAGCTTAAATTCAGGTCATTATTCTTTTCAGATAAAATAGCATAATGAAGCACCTCTTTTTAGAAAATTATAAAATGCTGGCTCAGTAGCTCAAAAGACAAAAAACATGAAGTTTAAAACGGTTTTATTATCATTAATTTGTTTCTCAAGTATCGCCTTTGCTCAAAATGAGCCTTGGAGAAGAGGGATTATTACTGATGAATTTATTTACGAAAAGGCAACGTTTCCTTCAGTACATTCTGCAACCATTGCAGAAACCCCAACTGGTTTGGTTACTGCTTTTTTTGGAGGGACTAAAGAACGCAATCCCGATGTTGAAATATATGTTTCTCGTTTAGAATACGGAAAATGGACTGTTCCACAGTCTGTTGCAAACGGCATTCAAACTGATACTTTAAGATTGCCAACTTGGAATCCCGTTTTATATCAAATTCCTAACGGAGATTTACTGTTGTTTTATAAAATTGGCCCAAAACCATCTGAATGGTGGGGGATGCTAAAGATTTCAAAAGATGGCGGTAGAACATGGTCAGCAGCAGAAAAATTACCAAATAACCAAATTGGACCTGTAAAAAACAAACCAGTTTTATTAAGCAATGGATTGCTTTTTGCACCAAGCAGCACAGAAGGAAAAGGTTGGAAAGTTCATTTTGAAGTCACTGCAGATTTTGGTAAAACCTGGAAAACCATAGGACCTTTAAATGCCGGTAGAGATAGCATAAATGCTATTCAACCAAGTATTTTAGATCATGGTAATGGAAAATTACAAATCATTGCTAGAACCAGAAATAGAGCTTTATCAACCGCTTGGTCTTATGATAATGGTACAACTTGGAAGGCTTTAGAGAAAACAAACCTCCCAAATAACAATTCTGGAACAGATGCCGTAACCATGCAAAATGGTAAACATGTATTGGTTTATAACCACGTATTGCCTCCTGGAGATTTGGCCAAAGGTCCAAGAACGCCATTAAATGTCTCTGTTTCAAAAGATGGTAAAACATGGTTTGCCACTTTAATTTTAGAAGATTCACCCATCAGCCAATATTCCTATCCAGCGGTTATCCAAACTAAAGACGGCTTGCTCCATTTTGTATATACCTGGCGAAGAGAGAGAATTAAACACATAGTGGTTGATCCATCAAAATTGAAATTAATGAAAATTAAAGATGGAGAGTGGCCAAAATTGAAGGGTTATGAAGCACCAAAACCTTTAACTGGCGTAGCGGAGGAATAAATCATGAGAAAAATACTCTTAGGTCTTTTATGTTTAACGCTTTCGTTGATGAATGCGAAAGCCCAAAATACAGATGATGCATATGTCAGATCTTTAAAAGATGTCTTACTGCAAATTCAGGATAGGTATCATGTTGTTATCAAATTTAAAGACGAGCAAGTTGCCGGAAAAACAGTAAAGTATGCCGATTGGCGTTTCAGACCCAATGTTGATGAAACTTTAGAAAAAGTACTCACGCCATTGGATATGAAAGTGAATAAAGAGAAGGAAGGCGTATATAAGTTAAAAGATTTCGAATATTTTAGATGGGAACCTAAAGACGGTTGGGCTGAATTGGTAAGATTAGCTACAAAATATCAAGATAAAGCATCTTTTGAACAACGCAAAGATGAACTTAAACCTTGTCTTTTAGAAGCTTTAAAATTATCGCCACTGCCACCAAAACCTAATGCTAATCCCATTTTTACGGCCATTAGAAAATTTGACGGTTATACTGTTCAAAACATAGCGCTAGAGATTTTACCTGGTCTCTGGATCAATGGTTCCCTATACCGCCCACAAAAAGTAAATGGTAAAATCCCCTTAATTTTAAGTCCAGATGGACATTGGCCACAACAACGCTACCGTGAAGATTGCCAAATTAGATGTGCAACATTAGCAAAAATGGGGGCAATGGCTTTTAGTTATGATCTTTTCGCTTGGGGAGAATCTATGCTCCAATTTGATTTTGAAGACCATAGAAAAAGTTTATCCCTTGCTGTGCAAGCATTAGATGGCATTAGAATACTAGACTATTTTTTAACTAGAAACGACGTAGACCCTGTAAGAGTTGGAATTAGCGGAGGTTCTGGTGGGGGCAGCCATACCGTTTTAATGGCGGCTCTTGATAATCGAATAAAACTGAGCGCTCCTGTGGTTTCCGTTTCTTCTTATTTCTATGGTGGCTGCCCTTGTGAAAGTGGCTTGCCCATTCATTTATGTGCTGGCGGTACAAATAACGTAGAACTTGCCGCCTTAGCAGCGCCAAATCCTCAGTTATTAATTTCAGATGGTGGGGATTGGACTGCTGATATGCCTTCTCATGATTTCCCTTATCTGCAAAATATTTATAGCTTTTATGGCCTAAAAAACAAGGTAGAAAATGTGCATTTGCCTAGCGAATCACATGATTTTGGTATCAATAAGCGTAAAGCTTTGTATGATTTTGTGTCTCGTAATTTCAACTTGAATTTAAATGCCGTAGATGAAAGCAAGGTGACCATAGAAAATGAAAACGCTATGAGAGTGTTTGGAGATAATGGCGAGAAATTACCTGCAAACGCAATGAAGGGATATGCTCAGTTAGAGAATTATTTTAAACAGCTAGAAAATGGGAAATAGTTTTTGGGCGTTTTTACACGCTGTTCGCTATATCTTTTTTTGTTGCCCAAAGCCGAGCCAAATGGCGCATCAAAAAAAGGATGCCGCGGCCATCGTTAACGCAAAATCAAACCTCAATCAAAAATCATTCAACTCTGTGACCTCAGCGTTTTCCGTGGTTAAAAAACAAACTACCCAATTCAGCGCTCTCTGGGAAAACCTCCGTTTTCTCTGTGGTAAAAAAAATGTAATCTTCATTACTTTAAGCCTATTGCTTTTATCATCAACATTTCTTCTCGCTCAACAAAAAAAAGATTTCAAGGTTGCCGTCATTGATTTAATGATCCTCAAACGTCAAAAAATAAGTGCCATCTCCTTAGCTGCAGAACTTAAAGCCGACGGATTGGAGATTGATATGGGTGGTTTAGGAGACAGAGAAACCTTCGATAATAAACTTAGCAATGATAGCACCCGCCTAGCATACATCGCAAAAGCAAAAGAACTAAATATTCAATTCTCCTCTTTAGCAATGACAGGTTTTTATGCTCAATCATTTGCAGAACGCCCAACTTGGCAAAAAATGATTGCAGATTGTTTGTCGACAGCAAAAGCTATGAATATTAAAGTGGTTTTTTTGCCTTTAGGCGTAAAGGGAGATTTAGTTAAAAATCCAGAATTAAGACCTGCTATTGTGGAGCGATTAAAAATTGCTGGAAAAATGGCTCAAAAAGCCGGCTTAATCATAGGCATCGAAACTTCTTTAGATGCACAAGGAGAGAAAGAATTGTTAGAAGATATTTATTCAAAAAATATCAAAAGCTATTTTAATTTTTCTAATCCACTTAAAGCTGGGAGAGACCTGCATCAAGAACTTAAAACTTTAGGTAAGAAATACATTTGTCAAATTCATTGTACAGATGAAGATGGCGTCTGGCTACAAAATAATACCCGTTTAAATATGGTTCGTGTTAAACAAACTTTAGAAGAAATGAAATGGAAAGGTTGGTTGGTGATTGAAAGATCTCGCGATGCCACGCAACCCTCTAATGTGAAAGCTAATTTTGGCGCTAATACCGCCTATCTAAAAAAAATATTTCAAAATTAAATAGCGACAAATGGTAAGAAAGTTCCTCCTGTTTTTAGTATTTGTTTTTAGTATACATTACCTTCAGGCTGCATTTAAAGATTATGTAAGCCGCTACCAAATTTATGTGGCTCCTTCAGGTTCAGATCAATTTGAAGGTTTTAAGGAAAAGCCATTAGCTACTTTGTCTTTTGCACTTCGCAAAGCCAGAGAATTGCGCCGTTTAAAAAGTCCTTTAATTAAAAATGGAATCCAAATTATTCTCCTTGATGGAACTTACCATTTGGATGAACCTATTTTTATTAGGCCAGAAGATTCAGGTACAATAGAAAGTCCAACAACTATAGAAGCTGAACATCAAGGCAAAGCCATATTAAGTGGAGGAATTACTATTAAAAATTGGAAAAAATCAGGTTCTATAAATGGTTTACCTGCAGGCAAAATTTGGGAAGCAAATGCCCCAGAAATAGCTGGGGAGCTTGTTAATTACCGACAACTTTGGATAAACGACAACAAAGCTTCCAGAGCGAAAGATGGCAACGGTGATCAAATGAACCGCATCTTATCTTGGAACAAAAAGGAGCAGAGCTGCTGGATACCAACTCCCAGCATGAATTTGAAAAATAGTGCAAGCCTAGAAATGATGATTCATCAATGGTGGGCCACCGCTATTTTGCGCATTAAGTCTTTTGAAGTACATGGCGACAGTACAAAGCTTAGTTTTTATCAACCGGAGAGCCGTGTTCAAAGCGAACATCCTTGGCCTGCACCTTGGATTTCTAAGGAGACCGGTAATTCAGCTTTTTATCTGATGAATGCTATGGCTTTATTGGATGAGCCAGGTGAATGGTATTTGGATGTAGCAAAGCGTAAAATCTATTACTGGCCTAAAAATAATGAAGATTTGCCAACAGCCAATGTTGTTGCGCCTTCTATTGAAACATTAGTAAAAATTGAAGGTACCATAGATCATCCTGTTTTAAATATTTCTTTTAATGGAATATCTTTTCAGCATACAGGCTGGCTGCGGCCCTCTAAATATGGACATGTGCCTCACCAAACTGGGATGTATATGTTAGATGCTTACAAGTTGAAAATACCAGGTACTGCTAATCATAAAACAATAGAAAATCAGGCTTGGGTTGGCAGGCCAGCAGCAGCAGTAGCTGTTTCATTTGCAGATAGCATCGGTTTTGAATACTGCCAATTCACTCATTTGGCCTCTACAGGTTTAGATTTTCATAAGGCAGTTCATGCAAGTAATATTAAAGGAAATTTATTCAAAGATATTGGAGGAACAGGGGTGTTGGCAGGCCTTTATTCTGATGAAGCTACAGAGATTCACTTACCCTACTACCCAACAGATGTAAGAGAAGTAACTGATAAAATACACATTAGTAATAACCTGATTACCAATGCCACAAATGAAGATTGGAGTAGTGTGGGAATTGGATTGGGGTATCTAAGTAATGCAACTGTTGAACATAATGAAATAGAAGATGTTGCAAACACTGCTATAAGTATGGGTTGGGGATGGAGCCCTTTAGCCAATGCAATGAAAAACAATAGAATAATCGGGAATAAAATTCACCATTTTGGAAAACATAATTATGATTGTTCGGGCATCTATACCTTAAGCGCTCAACCCAATTCTTTTATCTCCGAAAATTATATTGATAGTATTTACAATGCTCCTTACGCTCATTTACCTTCTCACTGGTTTTATTTATATACTGATGAAGGCTCATCCTATATTACCGTAAATAATAATTGGACACCCTCTCTTAAATACCTTCAGAATGCCAATGGAATAGGCAACCAATGGGTTAATAATGGGCCTTTGGTAGCTCAGAAAATTAAAATAGAAGCGGGTTTGCAGCCAAGCTATCAATGGCTTGGTAAAGAAAAGTCAACTACTATCAATCGTCTTCCAATTAATGAAGAAAGAAGTGAAGTATTGGAATTAGTGGCTAAAGATGGTCAAACCATTGACCTAGTGAAACTGAAAAGTATTTTACTCAAAAATAATATGGATACTGCAGCCATTTATCAATGGAAAAACCATTATGTATTATTTGGAAAGGTTCAGGATGTGACCGTAATGCAAGGAAGATTACAGAATAATTTCCCTGAGGCAATAGTCAAGGTTTATTATGATATGTTTTACCAATTCAACAGAAAAAATTGTTCAGATGAAGATAATGCAACTGAACAGGATCATATTCTGCTAACGGTTAATCTGGTAGCAGATGAAAAATTGCAAAAGGAATATTTGAATGCTCACGCCACTCAATTTGAGAAATGGCCAGAGGTTTCTAAAGGATTTTGCAATGCCAGTTTCCAGCAATTGTTAATCTATAAAAACGGCAGACAGTTGATGTTGGTCATAAGCATCCCGAAAGGAAAAAGCTTGGATGAATTGAACCCTAAAACAACAGAAAATAATCCTCGTGTTAACGATTGGAATAATATCATGAAAAAATATCAAACCGGAATTGGAGGCACAAATCCTGATGAAACTTGGGTGTTTTTGAAAAAACTAAATTAAATGAAACATACTAATCATCAATTTTTTGATTTTCTTGATTTTAATGTTGATTTATCAAAAGAAGAAGGCATTTCTAAGCTCTGGCGGGGTTGTAAGCCTGTAGCTATTAAAAATATCGGAAAGGGTATTGTACTTACCGTACCATTTCAAGCTCAGCTTCTGTCTAATGACATCGTTCCAGATAAAGAGATTGAAAGAGAGAATTTTCAGGTTTTTTTGCGTTCTTATGGCGATAAGGTTTTACGTTTAAGCATAGGTTTTGGCACTGATATTCATGAAGAATCTCCAATGCTCTCTATGGCCAAAGAGCTTCAAGAAACTAGTTTGACATTTAAAATAACGCCCGAATTTTGGATAATAGAAGATATTAATGGAAACCTTAAAGCGAAAATTGATTTTTTGGAACCTGAGATTGATTTTTGGAGCGACTTATTACCTCCACCTATAGAAACATTTCAGGCAAAGCTTTATCCAGACGGTGTAAAAGAGATTACTTTAAGTGGTCAAGATCAGTTTTTTCCGGGTAGGGTAGATGCCATGTCTTTAGCTTTTATAGAACAATTAGGAAAACCTAATAAATCTACGATATCTTTTCAAGCTAAGGCAGATGAAAAATTTGTGGGTACCGGAGAAAGATTTTGTAAGATGGATTTAGCCGGTCATACTTTTCAATTAAAAAATCAGGATGGCCAGGGGGTAAATAATAAAAGAACATACAAAAATGTCCCCTTCTATTTATCTAGTGAAATGTACGGGTTGTTTTTGCACACATCAGCGTATGCTAAATTCTCTATTGCTGATTTTTCTACTCGTTCGGTACAATTATTAGTAGAAGAGCCAGTTTTAGATATCTTTTTGATTGCTGATGAAAATCCAGAAAAAATTCTATTTCGATATAAACAATTAACAGGCTTCCCTAGTGTTCCTCCTTTGTGGAGTTTTGGAATTTGGATGAGCCGGATGACTTATTTTTCTGAGGAAGAAGTAAATGAAATATGTGATCGATTAAGGGATGAGGATTTCCCTTGCGATGTGATTCATTTAGATACGGGTTGGTTTAGAACAGATTGGCTTTGCGAATGGAAATTTAATCCCGAAAGGTTTCCTGATCCAAAAAGATTTATTTCTCGTTTAAAACGGAATGGATACAGGGTAAGTCTTTGGCAGATGCCTTACATTGCTGAGGCAGCAGCCCAATATGAAGAAGCGAAGGCTAATAATTATATGGGTTTGCGAAACACAAAAGACGAGCAAGGAGGTTCAAATTTTAGCAATCTAGACTATGCCGGAACCATTGATTTTACTTATCCAAAAGCAGTAGAATGGTATAAAGATTTACTACGCGAATTGCTAGAAATGGGTGTTTGTGCTATAAAAACAGACTTTGGTGAAGAGATTCATTTAGATGCAAAATACCATGCTATGTCTCCGGAATTACTAAATAATATTTATGCTTTGTTGTATCAGAAGGCTGCTTTTGAGGTTACGAAAGAAGTTACCGGAGATGGATTGGTATGGGCAAGGGCAGGGTGGGCTGGCTGTCAGCGCTACCCAATTCATTGGGGTGGTGATGCCGCTGCTTCTTGGGAAGGCATGGCAGGGTCATTAAAAGGAGGTCTGCATTTAGGATTGTCTGGTTATGGCTTTTGGAGTCATGATGTTCCGGGTTTTCATGGGGTGCCTAACTTTATGAATTCTGTTATCCCCGATGACCTTTATGTAAGATGGACTCAGTTTGGTGTTTTTACTTCTCATATCAGATACCACGGAACATCAAAACGTGAACCTTACTATTATCCAGAAATAGCAGAAACTATTAAAAAATGGTGGAAACTACGCTATGCATTGTTGCCTTACATTTTAGAGCAAAGTCAAAAAACTACCCATACTGGTTTCCCAGTTTTAAGAGCGCTTTTACTTCAACATCCAGAAGATAAGATGTGTTGGCACATAGATAATCAATATTATTTTGGAGCTGATTTCTTGGTATCTCCTATCATGAATTCAGAAAATAAAAGAGATGTTTATTTGCCTGAGGGTAATTGGGTGAATTTCTTTACAGGAGATCAATTAACAGGTAATAGATGGTTAAATGATGTGGAAGTGGCTTTAGAAGATATGCCTGTTTGGGTAAAATATGGCGCTCAAATTCCGCTATATCCTGAACCGGTAAATTGTACAGATGAAATGGACTTGCAAAAGTCAATAAGTATTGAAATTAATAATGATTTCAAAGGGATCTGGAAATATATAAATATTTAGAACAAATGTTTTTAACGTAAATCAATAATTTAAAAAAATATAAAAAAATGAATGCAATGATAACAGAAGAACAAATAAATCAATTTCAAGAAGAAGGTTTTTGTATTGTTAAAAATGTAATTCCTCAAGAACTTTTAGAACGCCTTAAAGATGAATGTCAGCGATTCATTAAAGAAAAAGATGATGAGATGGATCGTAAAGGGGTTGAAGTAGATGAAATAAATCACAAAGGTAAAAGGTATTTTATTGCCTTAAGATATAAGGATAGCAAGACAATGCAAGACCTTATTTTCGGAAAGGAATTGGAAGCCATCACTAAAAAGATTTTGGGAGATCAAGTTTACTTGTTTTTAGAGCAATTTGTGGTGAAGGCTGCTGATAAAGGAATGACATTTTCTTGGCACCAGGATTCTGGTTATTTAGATTTTAAACATAAACCTTATTTGTCTATTTGGTGCCCTTTAGATGATGTAAACGAAGAAAATGGAACAGTATATATGTTGCCATATAAAGATGCGCAGACTAAAGATAGAATTGATCACGTATTACAAGAAGGTACCAATGATAAAATTGGATATTTTGGGGAAAATCCAGGAGTGCCTGCAATTTTAAACGGGGGAGATGTGGCTTTGTTTTCAAGCACTTGCTTTCATAGAAGCGGATCTAATAAAACCAATAAATCTAGAAGAGTTTTGCTTATTCAATATTCTGCTGAACCAATTTTAAAAAGTGATGGTACTCCACTTTATTGGGCCGAACCATTTATTGATGGTGGAGAGAATGTGAGTATTTATACTGTTTAATTCTTTCTTTTTGGAATAATGATGAAGGGTAGCGAAATATTGTTGAACTACTTTTTTATGTGCTAAATAGGTCGCAAAAATTTAGGATTTGAAATTAAAAATATGGGTATAAAAAATACAAATGATGGAAGTTCAAATTCCCCATTTTTACGAATTGATATAAATTATGGAACTTGTGATGAACTCCCATCTTTCTCAATTGGTCCAAAGGGTAACGATAGAGAAAAACACAGCGCTATTGCAAAAGCTGGTTTTGGAGGTATTCAAGATGGTAACCCTCAACTTTGTAAAGAATTTAACCTTCAAATTACAGCGCATGCTCGTGTAAATAAAGTAGGTGATTTAGAAGATTTGTTACCGGTTTGGAAAAGTTTGAATTACAATTGCGTTACCGTTCATTTAGGTTGGGGCATGGAGACAGACCTTCAAATGGATGAGTTAGTAAATTATATTTTACAATGTTCTACTCGCTATAATTTTCCTATTTATATTGAAACCCATCGAGCAACTATCACTCAAGATATGTTTAGAACCGTAGAAATGGTTAAAAGGTTTCCGGAAATTAAATTTAATGCAGACTTCTCTCATTGGTACACAGGGCAAGAAATGGTTTATGGTGGTATAGAAAATAAATTGGAGTTTATTGAATCGGTTTTTGATCGGGTAAGATTTATTCACGGTCGAATTGGAAATCCAGGAAGCATTCAAGTTGATATTAATGAAGCAGAAAACCTAAGCTATGTGATGGATTTCAAGAAAATGTGGACTAAATCCTTCGTAGGCTTTTTGAAGACTGCTCAGCCAGGAGATTATATTTGTTTTACCATAGAATTATTGAAATCTGATATCTTTTATGCCCGAACTATTAAGACAGATAATAATAGTAGTCAAGAAGAAGGTGATCGCTGGCAACAAGCCCTATTGTATAAAGATATCATAAAGGAATGTTGGGAAGATGCTTTATTAGCATGATATAAGTTTAGACTTAATCTATTTATGAAAGAAAAAATCGGAAAATTAACTTTATAACAAACGATAAATAGATTCTTTCCTATTGTGGAAAGAACTCATCATTAACTAATAATTATGGATCAGATCAGTAGTTTTTTAGAACCCATAGACTACATTGTAGTTGTTGGATATCTTCTAATATTAATAGCCATAGGTTATTATATTTCTTTTGTGAAGAATAAAAAATCAGATGAAAACCTGTTTTTAGCAGGTAATACTTTAGGTTGGACTAGTATTGGTCTAAATATGTGGGGAACAAACGTAGGCCCCTCTATGCTTATTGCATCTGCAAGCGTTGGCTTTACCACAGGTATTGTGGCCGGTAACTTTGCTTGGTATGCCTTCATATTTATTCTGCTTTTGGCTGTGGTTTTTTCGCCCAGATATTTAGGGGCTAAAGTATTAACGCTACCTGAATTTATGGGTAAACGTTTTGGAGATTCTACTCGCAATATCTTAGCTTGGTACACTTTAATTACCATCTTAATTTCTTGGTTATCCTTAACACTTTTTGCCGGCGGTATTTTGGTGAAACAGCTTTTAGATATCCCAATGTATGTTTCAGTAATATTAATGGTAATTCTCTCAGGTTTTTTTGCAGCTGCTGGTGGTTTAAAAGCAATCGCTTATACCAACGTTTTTCAAATGCTCTTACTCATAGCTGTTTCATTATTGTTAGTTGTAATGGGTGTGAATAAAGCAGGTGGGTTATCCGCAATTTATGCCCACACACCTAGTTCATATTGGAATTTATTACTTCCTGCAGATGATAAAAACTATCCTTGGGTGGCTATTTTGTTAGGCTATCCAATTATGGGCGTTTGGTTTTGGTGTACAGATCAATCTATGGTGCAATCTGTATTGGGTGCTAAGAATTTAAAGGAAGGCCAGTTAGGCGCAAACTTCATTGGCTGGTTAAAAATTCTGGATGTACCATTATTTATTTTGCCTGGTATTGTTTGTTATGTTCTTTTTCCTCAACTAAAAAATCCTGATGAAGCCTACATGACTATGGTTACTCAGCTTTTTCCTGCTGGTTTAAGGGGCCTAATTATCGTGGTACTTATTGCAGCTTTAATCAGTACTATCGGTTCTGCATTAAACTCTTTAAGTACTGTTTTTACAATGGATATATATGTAAAAAAACATGATCCAGATGCTTCACAGGCAACTATAGTGAAAATGGGCAGACTTGTCGTTCTATTCGGTTCTTTATTATCAATTTTTATCACACTGGCAATTGATAGCATTAAAGGTTTAAATCTTTTTGATGTTTTCCAATCTATTTTAGGCTTCATTGCACCGCCAATGTCGGTAGTATTTTTGTTTGGTGTATTATGGCATAAAACTACTACAAGAGCTGCAAATTTGGCGCTTACTGTAGGTACTATAATTAGTTTAGGGACTGGTGTTTTATACTTATGGATATTTCCTAATGGAACCTATCATTGGCCTCATTTTTTACTTTTATCGTTTTATATTTTTGTTGCGCTTTCGCTGATGGTTTATATCCTTACCATTACAGATAAAGCTGGGCAAAAAAATCATCAAGATCTCTTACGTATCAATCCAACCGCTAAGCCAGATAAACAAGTGAAAATATTATGGGTTATCCTCACTTTGGTGATGATTGCTCTTTATCTCATTTTTAATGGACATTAAAATTTAAATAGATGATGAAAAATACTTATTCTTTAAGAAATTATTTGCTGGCAATAATCTTTGCCTTGGGCTTGCTAACTCAAAGCCTAACCACCTTTGCTCAAGATAAAGCCACCTGGATTTGGTATCCTGGGGATTTTGAGATCAACCTCGCTAACAAAATGCAAAATCGCAGAACCGACAGAGGTTCGTTTTTTCCTGTTTTTTGGAAAATGGACAGTCATTATAATTTAATTGATTTTCATAAAGATTTTGATTTGACCACACCTGAGGAGGTAACAATTGCCGTAGAAGGTACTTATAACCTAAAAATTGATGGTCAAGCTTTATTTGGTTTCCCCAATAAAATCACCATGCCAGCAGGTAAACATAAATTGAGTTTGAAAGTCTATAATCAAGCCACAGTACCTGCCATTTACATCAACGGAAAAACCGTAAAATCTGATCATACTTGGCTGGTTACTTTTGAAGACAAGGAATGGATTGATGAAACCGGAAAAACCTCAGACCAATCTGGCACAACCTGGGTAAAAGCAGGCGCCTGGAATTTGAATGATGCCA
>JBILPO010000232.1:0-4016 GCA_044373805.1 Pelobium sp. | reverse complement strand
GGTGAGTGAGTTTTACTTTTTTATTGTTGTAAATCCGCTCTTCATCGTCTGTTGTCATTGGTTTCATTTTCTAAACCTCCTTCTTCTTTGGTAACTTCATAAATTTCTTTATCAAATCTTAAGCCTTTAAAAGCTGGATGCCTTAAATGTTCGTCTTTTGTCCATTCAGAATAACTCACCTCACAAACATATTTAGGCACCCACGTTACATTTTTTTCTTGTATTACTATATCTTCTTTAAATGGCTTTTTCTTTGTTTTGATAAGCTTAAGCATTTCATAAATTTCTTTTAATGCTTTTTCATTAAATCCTGTACCACAGTTACCTATATATTTAAGGTTATTATTTATATCACATATCCCTAACACTAAAGCCCCAAAATATTTTCGAGTATTTTCTGGATACGTATAGCCACAAATAATTGCTGATTGAGTGCTAGTAATTTTAAATTTTAGCCAAGAATTTGTCCGTTTACCTGGATAATAGTAATCATTAGCTTTTTTTGCTAGAATCCCCTCCCATTTAAATTTTTTAGCTTGTTTAAACAATTCGATTCCTTTTTCGAAAATATGAGGATGATAAATCACCTTTTTAAACGAATAATTTCTCAACAACTTAAATAGTAATTCTTTCCGCTGAATGAGAGGTAATTGAGTTAAATCATGTCCTTTTAAGTTTAACAAATCAAAAACGTAATATTTTAGTTGGATGGCCTCTTCCCTATTTTGTTGGTTTTGAAGGAACTCAAATTTCTCTTGTCCAGCATTTTTTTCTGCTACAATTTCTCCGTCTAAAACTGCTTTCTCTTTAATTTGGGCTATTTCTTTAATTATTGGATTAAATTTATGGGTATAGTCTTTAGAATTCCGAGACATCAATCGTCCGTTTTCACCCGTGTAAGCAATAATTCTATAACCATCAATTTTGCGCTCATAAACCCAATCTTTATCATCAAATACCTTGAAAGAAAGTTTAGCCAACATGGGTTTATATACTATCATAAATTAGATTTAACTGTAGTACGGATTAGATAAGCTCAATTTTATATAACAAAGTAAAACAAGGCGAAAATGCTTACTCTAACTTTCCGCCTTATTTATTTAAATACATTATTCAGCCGTTATAGGGTCTATTATTGTAGAAACCTTATTTACTGAATTTGCAGGGAAACCACCCTGTTTAGCATGCTCTCTAACCATTTCTTCATTTGGAGCATTGTAGATACAATAAATTTTATCGGTTGTTACATAGCTTTGCACCCACTGAATTTGAGGTCCCATTTTATTTAATACTCCACAAGATGTTTGTGAAATTCCTTTTAATTGTTCTGGAGTTAGGCTTCCTGCTCCAGCAATTTCTCTTTCTATTATAAATTTCGGCATGTTAATTAGCTTAATATTCCTACTCATTTGGCTTTTCGGTTTTGCCCCGTTTTTTAATGGTCTCTGGACTCCATTTTTTGAATAATTTGAATAAAGCTTAGAAGTATGAACATAGTTTAAACAGCCTTCTGCTTAAAGAATTTCCCTTTTTCTTTAACCTTGTTTGGAACAAATTTTTCAATTTCAAATTTTTCAGACACTGCGAATTCATCTTTATGCTTAATTAACAACCAATTATCCTGATCTGAATTTTTCAACTTTATTAAAGCAAATTCTCCCTTTAAAATCTTTCCTTTTAGCCTGAATTTTAAACTACCTGCTTTTAATCCTTCTAAAAGCAGTTTTTCATCATTTTTATGCTTTTCTATTGATGATTCATATTCTCCATCATCAAAAATATATACCGTACCGGCACCATAATTTCCTTCAGGAATTTCCCCTTCAAAAGTTCGATAATCATAAGGATGATCTTCCACCATTATGGCTAATCTTTTATCTTTTGGATTTAGGGAAGGTCCTTTCGGGATTGCCCAGCTTTTTAAAACGCCATCCATTTCTAACCTAAAATCATAATGTAAATGAGAGGCATCATGTCTTTGAACTACAAATTTTAACCCTTTTTCTGATTTTGATTTCTGAAATTCAGGTTCAGAAGTAGATGTGAAATCACGTTTTTCATCATAGGTTTTCAACTCCATATTTTATGCTCCTTTCTTATTGAGACTTTCTAATAATTGTTCATACAAATCATCACTCTTAGCTTTTTTAGGAGTTAGTTTTTTAATGATTGGAAACTTCCCTTTTGCTTTAGCTTTTATAATTTCCAGTAAACCATCCGTATAGGTATCCTTATATTTAGAAATATCAAAATTGGTGGTGTATTGCTTAATTAATTCTAGCGCCATATTTAATTCTTTTTCAGAAATATGAACGTCACTAGGGATATTTATTTCAGAGCTATTTCTAATTTCCTGAGCGTATCTTATTTTAGAAATGACAAGGACTTTATTTTGAGGATAAATGAGACAAAGGCTTTCTCTTTCGCGAAGTACAAATGACCCTAAACCTGCTAATTTTGTTTTTAAAAGTGCCGCTAATAATAAAGAATAAGCTTTTTCTCCTTGCTTACCCACTTCTGCATAATAAGAATTTTCAAAAAGCATTGGATTAATTTCTTCAATTTTCACAAAATTTTCTATGGCAATTGTTTTTGATTTTTCGGGGTTAACGGCTTCAAAGTCTTGTTCTTCTAGAATAATGTATTGATCATCTTGAAGATAGCCCTTTACAATTTTCTCAAAAGGGACTTCTTGTTGTGTTTTCTCATTCACTCTTTGGTAGCGTATACGAGAATGATCTCTGCTATCTAGCATATCAAGGTCTAAACTGCCGCTTTGTATTGCAGCGTATAATTTGATTGGTATATTAACCAATCCAAAATTGATAGCACCATTCCAGATAGATCGCATGGTAGATGAGATATTTGGTTATTTATATGGCTCAATATTTATTCCAAAAAAAACGCCCTTGTTTGGGCGCTCTTGTTTTTTTATTTGATGCTGTATCTAAATTTGTCAATAATTTTGATGTTTTAAGTTTAGCGTTAACGATTGAAGCGGCATCCTTTTTATTGTGCGCCCTTCGACTACGCTAAAGGTGACCATAAAAAGATATAGCGAAAAGCGTGTTAAAACGCCCTAATCAGTGTTTTTATAAAATTAAATAAACCCTAATTATTTGGCTTACGCCGAGTTTCTTGCTGCATTTACAATTCCGTAAAGTGTACGTAAAATGAGTTTATTGTAAACCAATTTCTCTTTCTCTGTAGTTTTAGGGTCTAAACTTTTTATGATGGCATAACGCTGAATGATGACTAAAGGCAACGTAATTTTCTCTCTAACAGAGATGGATTGCTTATCTGTTGGATATTTTTCCATCAATTCTGTAGTATCAGTTAAATCTAACACCAAGCTTTCTGTTAAATCATATTCGGCTTTTAGCATTGTCCAAAATTCGCCAAAAGTTTCATCGTCTTTTAAATAAGCGGTTAATCTAAAATCAGCTTTACTCATAGACATCATACAATTGTCTATAACTGTCTTAAAAAAACCAGAATTTTTGTACAAGTTTTTAGCATTTTCCCAAACCCCATCTTCTTTTATTGCTTTTAAGGCAGTTCCAACCCCATAAAAACCAGGGATGTTTTGCTTTAGTTGGCTCCAAGAAGTTACAAAACTTATAGCCCTTAAATCTTCTAATTTTAGCTCTGCATCTGTATTTCTTTTAACCGGCCTGCTACTGATGTTGATCTCAGAAAGCATTTTTAACGGACTTTGAACTTCTAAAAACTTTAAGAATAAAGGATGCTTTCTTAAGGCCATAAAAGATTGGTAACTCTTACCTGCCATTTGTGCAAAAAGTTGCTTTTCCTCTTCATTCATGGTATTTACATTTTGCCTTTCTAAGGCCGAAGTAATTCCAGCGTGGATAAGTTGCTCCATATTATTGGTAGAGCTTTCGAATGTTCCAAAATGAGAGCTAATGGTTTGGCCTTGAACCGTGATTTGTATTTGTTTATTGGCCACATCTTTACCAAAAGAAGCATAAAACTTGTGTGTTTTACCACCCCCTCTA
>JBILPO010000231.1:0-4042 GCA_044373805.1 Pelobium sp. | reverse complement strand
CCTAATATTTCATCAAATTTTGAGTTATCAAATCCTTCCATAGGGCAGGCATCAATCGCGGTAAGCGATGCAGTTTGTAATAAAATCCCTAAAGATATATATGCCTGACGAGCATTCCAATTTGCTAATTCTTCTTGACTGCGGCTATCCACAGTGCCTTTCATCACATCAACAAATCCTTTAATAGACTCTATAGAAGTTCCTCTTGTTTTTACAATGTTATCTGCATACTCATCAACATGTTCTGAACTGAAATTCTTAGTTCTTGCAAAGACAAAAACATGAGAGGCATCAGCTAATTGGGATTGACCATATGCGGCTGCTTTCAATTGCTCCTTAATTTCTTGATTGCTTACTACAATAATTTGGTAGGGTTGTAACCCGTACGAACTAGGACTCAACTGTATAGCTGTTAATAATAGATCTAATTGTTGATTATTTAATTTCTTAGTAGCATCAAATGATTTAGTGGCGTATCTCCAATCTAAAGAGCTAATAATGTTTTCTGTTTGTGTATTTTCCATTTCCAACTTTTATTTCCACAAGTATACATGTTTAAACATATATATGTTTTTTATAAGGTTGTTATGACTTATAAATGATGAAGTTAAAAAGTTTTTTCAGTGAGAAACAAGAAAATAATTGAATAGAAGAATATGGAAATCAATTAAACGTATTTTCTTTTCTTTTTTGCCTTTTTTCTATCCTCATTTGCCTAGGTGTTTTGTTGGTGGTATCTTGTTTATTTTCTGGCGAAACAATTGATTTATTTGAAGAAGGTTCCTTTTTAAATAGAGAATCTTTTTTTAAGGGATTAAAAATATTAAGATTAAAGAAGCTGTTATCATCTTCTTCACTTAAACTATCTGGAATAAAATCTGATGGAGTAATTTGTTGCCTAAGACTTTCCTTTAGTCTCACACCATAGTAGCCATAATTACTACTATCATTAGTTGTATAACCTCTTCGGGCCATTAATCCACCAATTAATCTGTAATATCCAGATAGGTATGGCTTTAAAGATCCATCCGACTGCCATGCATATAAAGACGATTTTGGTTTGGGAACAATATGAGCTAAATAAATAGCTTCTCCTAAGGTAAGCTCGGCAGGGCTTTTACTAAAATAATATCTAGAAGCTTCTCCTATACCGTATACATTTCTTCCCCACTCTATAATGTTTAAATACACTTCGTACAATCTGGATTTGCTCGTTAATTTCTGATTTTCTATGAGCCAAACAATTAATATTTCTTCTATTTTACGAGCTAAGTTCTTTTGTCTGTTGAGATAAATGTTCTTTACCAGTTGCATAGAAATGGTACTTCCACCTCTTTTAAAGGATTTGGCTTTAAAATTTATAGCTATAGATTGCCTGATAGATTCTTCTACAAAACCGTTGTGTGCGTAAAAAGAAGGATCTTCAGACGTAAGTAACGCATTTCTAATGTTGGGCGAAATTTGATCTATCGGAGTGTAATTTGGATTTTCTGGTCCGATTAAAATAGGGCGTACAGGCTTTCCTTTTTCAAAAGGAGTATAAATAAATACGCTATTAATTTTCTGAAAATTAGTTTTACCAAATCGGGTGATTTTAAAATCATCACTTCCTGTTAAAGCCGAATTAAAAACTACCTTGTTTGGGTTGCTACTATCCAAATAAAAGTTAAGATCGTACCTTAATCTTCCATTCACTTTTATACCTTCTAGTGATTCAAATAATCCGATGGGAAAAGCATCAAAAATGTCTTGTGCTTCTTGGTCAAAAGCATGAAGCTGCATTTCGTAAATTTTGTTAGGTTTAATGGTGTATTTGATGAAAGGATTTATTTGTGCCTTTCCTAAATAAATTACCGATGTGCTGTCTAGACCAACATAGTTACTACCCACTAATATTTTTGCATCAATAGCACCATCTTTAATAACCACATCATTTGCAGCTATTCTAGCATGATTAATTAAAAGGTTTTTTACCGACCAGCTTCCTTCAATTTCAAATTCGTCTCTAACCTTTTTAGCACTCGTCATGATGGTTCTAACAGTATCAAAATTCAATTTCAAATTGTATCTATTTTCTAAATATGGAAATTCAACTTTTTTTCTATCCGCATAGAGTTTTAAATCTAATTGCTGATTGGAAGGATCGGCAGAACCTGCAATATGCCAAATGGCTTCGTTACCGTTAACTTTTAAAGTAGAATTCACTTCTCCATTATTAATAGTTGCAGTTTCTGTCAGTAAACTCACATGAGTGGTGTCTTCATCAAACCTGATCATGAATTGTTTAATATTCATCTCTTCAGGAATTTTATCTAAAGTTTGATTAATCAACTTATTGGCTAAATCTGAAAGATTGATGTCTGATTTTTTTGTAGAATCTTTTTTATCTTTTTTGAATATAAAATCGTAATTACTAATACTGTCCTTTTTTGTGAGTGAAATAAGAGAGTTTTCAATGCCTAATTCTGATATTTTTACCTTTCCAAATATTAAAGGGAATAATTTAACCCCTACAGTTAAATCTTTAATATTTGCCAAGCTGTCTCTTTGTTCGGGTACAACAGTGATGTTTTTAAAATGTACGGTACTTAATCCGCTAAAACGATAAGAACCTATTTTTACATTTAAATTATACTTAGATTTTGCCCTGGCAATGCTTTTTTCAATCACGGTTTTAAGCAATGCTTCTCGTTTAGAATATGCAATTATTCCACCTGTAAAAACCAATAAAAAGATGCTTGAAAGCACTATGAGCAGCGTTTTTTTATATTTCCTGAAAGAGAAATTCTTTAATGTATTTTTCATAAGAATAAAAAATGTTGGGCTGCTATATTTTGATACGTTTAAATATTTTTCAAAGTTATCTTAAAAACCAAGCCTAAACAAAAAGTAATCGTGTGAGTTTTTGTAATTTCGAAGATAATTTAATTAATGATGCTTATTACTAGAGAAAATATATTTAATGCTTTAAAAAATGTAGAGGATCCTGACCTTAAAAAGGATTTGGTAACTCTCAACATGATAGAGGACTTAGTTGTTGATGGAAACAGAGTAAGTTTTACTGTGGTTTTAACAACGCCAGCCTGCCCAATGAAAGAAATGTTAGAAAATGCTTGCAGGAACGCAGTCAAGCATTTTGTAAGCAAAGATGCAGAGATTAATATTAAAATGACCAGTAGAGTAACTACGCCTCAACAGCAGTTTTCTAGCAATATTAAAAATATAATAGTAGTGGCTTCTGGCAAAGGTGGAGTAGGAAAATCTACAGTAGCGGCTAACCTAGCAGTAGGTTTGAGTTTAAATGGAGCAAAAGTTGGATTAATTGATGCCGATATTTATGGCCCTTCAGTACCTATTATGTTTGGTTTAGAAAGTGCAAGACCAAAAGCATCAGAAGTAAATGGAAAAACCACTATAGAGCCTATTGAAAAATATGGAATTAAATTATTGTCTATAGGTTTTTTTACAGATCCTAACCAACCAGTGCCATGGAGAGGTCCTATGATTTCAACAGCGGTTAAGCAATTGTTTAATGATGCAGATTGGGGTGAGTTAGATTATTTAGTAGTTGATCTTCCGCCAGGAACCGGAGATATTCATATTACAGTTACACAAAGTTTTCCAATTGCCGGAGCGGTTATAGTAACTACTCCTCAACAAGTAGCTTTGGCAGATGCTAGAAAAGGAATTGGAATGTTTATGATGAATGCCATAAATGTGCCTCTACTAGGCATTGTAGAGAACATGTCATATTTCACACCTGCCGAACTCCCAGAAAATAAATACTATATTTTTGGTAAAAATGGAGGTCAAGAACTCGCTTCAAGTTATCAAGCACCATTTTTAGGAGAGATTCCTTTGGTGCAAAGTATTAGTGAGGCAGGAGATGCAGGCAAACCTGTAATTTTGGAAAAAGACAATCCAATGGCTCAGGCCTTTTTACAACTTGCGCAAAAAGTAGCGCAACAAGTTGCCATACAAAATGACAAAGCCAAAACTGCTTCAAATAGTTAATGGACGCTAAAAAAAATATTTTTACTTA
>JBILPO010000230.1:0-4063 GCA_044373805.1 Pelobium sp. | reverse complement strand
CGCCAACTATTTCAGAAGCTAACGCTACTATTAAAGTAAACGGAACTACAGTGAGCAGTGGTTCGGCATCAGGAGCGATAGCTTTAGCGGTAGGATCAAACACGATTGCTACAGTAGTAACTGCACAAGATGGAACAACCACTAAAACTTATACGGTTACAGTAACCAGAGCAGCAAGTGCGAATGCAGATTTATCGTCTTTAGCCATCAGCTCAGGGACTTTGAGTCCGGTATTTGGAAGCAGTACCATTGCTTATACCGCAAGTGTAGCAAATGCGACTGCCAGCATCACGGTAACGCCAACAAAATCGGATGTAAATGCAACCATAACAGTAAATGGCGTAGCAGTAACCAGCGGTAACGCATCAGGAGCGATAGCTTTAAATGTAGGACCAAACACGATTGCTACAGTAGTTACCGCACAAGACGGAACAACCACTAAAACTTATACCGTTACGGTAACCAGAGCAGAGCAAACCTTACCAGTAAACCTAATCAGTTTTACTGCGAAAGTAGAGGGAAACAGAAGTAAGATAGAGTGGACTACTTCATCTGAAAGTAACAATAACCGTTTTGAAGTAGAAGCCTCTACAGATGGTATAAATTTCAATAAAATAGGAACATTATCAGGCGCTGGTACAACAAACCAAGTCAATAAGTATTTCTTATATGATTTGCATCCTTCAAATGGCATCAATTATTACAGGTTAACACAATTTGACCACGATGGTAAAAGCCAAGAGTTGGGTGTTAAAGTGGTGACTTTTAAAATAGCGTTAAACGGGCGTTTGAGTGTTTTTCCAAATCCTATACAAGATCAAGTAAACCTTGTTTTAAATAACTTTAGCGATAAACAAGTTACTGTGGTAATGGTAGATATGAATGGACAAATAGTTCATCAAGAAGTGATCAACACCACAATTGGTAAAAATACTTACCGACTTAATTTAACTAAGGAAATCGCAGCAGCTCAGTATATCATTACTGTTTATGGCGATGGCGTTAAAGAAGCTATTAAGGTCTTGAAACTTTAATTTAATTATATCAAGAGCTAAGGTTTTAATTTTAAAATACAGATTAATTTTAGACTGTCTATTGCTAACAAAAAAACCTCTCAGATTTAGTTCTGAGAGGTTTTTTGTTTTACAAAGATTTTCTAAAAGTCTAAAAAACGGATTTGAGTAAACCACTTATTATTGAATTTACAGGCTTATCCGGTTCAGGGAAACGACCTTAGCTAAAGCTGTAAAGGAGCTGTTGATTTATCATCTTATAAAAGTTGAAATTTTGGATGGTGATGAGTTTCGGAAAACTATTGTGGTAGATTTAGGATATTCTAAACAAGATCGTTTAGAGAATATTAAACGGATGGGTTTAGTTGCTGCTGAAAGTAATAGTCAAGTGATCATTATATCTGCAATTAATCCTTATAATGAAGGCAGACATTGGATGCTTCATAATTTTGCAGCACCGCTAATCTGGGTTTCTTGCTCCTTAAATAAACTGATGGAGAGAGACACAAAAGGATTATACCGAAGGGCTCTACTGCCAGACGGCATTGTATTATTTAAATCCTGTAATAGGAGGGTTTTCAGAAGTTTTAAAATCTTTATTAGAAGCTAAAGTTTATGGTGAAGAAGCTCTTTTTAAAACTGTTGTAGTATCAAATTATGTTCCATAATAGTTTTTATTCCATTTATAGAATTTAATTGGTAGGCTTTGATTAATTGAAACAAATTGTCGCTGTTTTGATACTTAAAATAATCTATCTGTAAAAGCAAAGCCTTTAATTTACTGAAGTCAATTATACTTTTCAATCAATTATACTTTATCGAATATGAATAGATTATTGCTGTTTACAATGATGTTAATTCTTTCAATACAGTTAAAAGCTCAATTTTTACCGGGTAATTTAGCGGTTTCAAGATACGGCGATGGTTCTGCTGCCTTAACCAATACAACTGTACCATTATATATTGATGAATATGATTTAGCTGGAAATTTAGTTTCTACTTTAGAAATTCCAAAAACTACAGTGGGTAGTAACTTTAGAATAGTAGGTTTACCAAAGTCTTCTGCGGCTGCTACCAACTACACTACAGAAAATTCTATGACTTTATCGCAAGGAGGTGATTATCTCACCATTTTTGGGTACGACCAAGCTATTGGTGCTACCTCATTATCAGGAGTAGGAAGAGTGATTGGAAGAATTGATGTTGATAAAAATATTAATTCAAGTACGCGATTAACCAGTTCTAGCACACCTAGATCTGCATTATGTAATAATGATGGAAATTCGTTTTTTTATAATATTTCTAATGATGGAATTTCAAGAGTTAATTTGGGCGCAAGTACCTCAACTGATATCGAAGCAGCTACAGCCACGGCTTCTGTTAGAAGTTTTCATATTTTTTGTCATGTGCTGTATGCGACTATAGGGTCTTCAAATATCAGACAGTTTGAGCCCATACCAGCAACTGCTTCAACCTCAACCAATATTAATTTAGCAGGCACTGCTAGTCAGGAAATGTTTGTGGTAGATACTGATGAAGATGGAAATCCGGATATTATTTATTTAGCTGATGATGGAAATCCCTCTTCAGATGCGTCAAATGCATCAATTAGAAAATTTAAATTGGTATCTGGTGCATGGGTTGCTCAAGGCACCATTAAAATTTCAGGAGTAACAGATGGTTTAAAAAGTATTACGGGCAAAGTAAGTGGAAACAATGTAGAATTGTATGCTGTTACGTGGGGTAATTTAGCAACTACACCTAACGTTAGCTCAAAAATTTTAAAGATAACTGATGTTAATGCACTTGGTTCGAATATATCAACTGTAACACCAACAGTATTAGCTTCGGCGCCAGCAAATACAAAATTTCATTCTATAAAATTTACACCAGGTACCGATGTGACCTCTTACTATGTTTTGCCGGTAAAACTAAGTTCCTTTTCTGCAAAGGGTATCCAAAATTATGCGCAACTCAAATGGGTGACATCTTCAGAAAAAAACAGTTCTCATTTTGAAGTTTTAAGATCTCAAAACGGAATTGATTTTAATACTATTGGTCAAATAAAAAGCATTGGTAATAGTAATGAAGCAAACACCTATTTTTTTAATGACCAACAGCCATCTATAGGCACAAATTATTACCAGTTAAACCAAGTTGATTTTGATGGAAAAGCTGAAAAATCTGACGTGGTTTCTTTTAAAAGCAAATTAGATAGGAATAGTATAAACGCTAATTTTATAAATGAAAATTTAAACCTTAATATTTTAACTAACTATAGCAATGTTGTAGACATACAACTTTATGATTTGCGGGGTAATAAAGTGCTGGATAACAGCAGCAATTTAAAGGCTGAGCTAAACAGTTTTGTTTTTCCATTAAAATCAATTCCACAAGGTATTTATATTTTAAATGTGATCATAAATAAGGAAATCCACACCATAAAGCTTTTAAAATATTAATAAGAGTTGTTACCCCTAGTCAGCAAAATTTCATATAGCCTAGTCTTAAATCTATCAGAAAATCATATTTGAGAGTATTAGTCTCAAATATGATATTTTAAGTAATAACTATTTTTATACTAAGGCTTTATTTTGCTTCAAATAGTATTTCTACTAATTATAAACCAATTATTAAAAATAAATATTATGAAAAAAATTTTACTTTCAACAGTAATCTTCCTATTTGCATTTAGTTCTTATGCGCAATTTGTAGGAGGAAATTTAGCCGTTTTAAGATTTGGGGATGGATCTGCAGCCTTATCAAATGCTATGGTACCTATGTTTATTGATGAATACAACACATCGGGCACTTTGGTCTCTACATTGGCAATTCCAACAACAACATCTGCTCCTAATTTTAGAATGTTTGCTAGCCCAAAAAGTACAACCGGCGCTGCGGATCTTTACAGATTGAATAATGCCATGTCTCTATCTTCAAATGGCAGTTATATTAGTGTAAGCGGTTATGATGCTGCGGCTGGCACTACTACTGCTTCAGTACCAAAGGTTATTGGTAGAATTGATGCCAATAAAAACATTAATACATCT
>JBILPO010000229.1:0-4090 GCA_044373805.1 Pelobium sp. | reverse complement strand
CTTGATAGGGAGCAGCAGCTCCTGACAAAGAAGATATTGTAATTGTACCGTCATTCCCTCCTTTACAACTTACATCTGTTTTAGTAGTTTGTACATTTAAAGGTGAAATAAGCGTAATGTTGTCTATGAATGTGCCGCATG
Organism: Pelobium sp.; assembly: GCA_044373805.1. GTDB lineage: Bacteria > Bacteroidota > Bacteroidia > Sphingobacteriales > Sphingobacteriaceae > Pseudopedobacter. The sequence continues at coordinate 3,949 of JBILPO010000229.1, read as the reverse complement.
CCGGGTTAGGGGAAAGTGAATCTTTAATTTTAAGAATTAAAGCTGAAGTAGTTGTTAAAGTATTAAAAGAGATTGTTGCAACCTGGGGAGAATTACTAGCTATATACTCAGTTGCGGGCACAATGACCACACCAGAATTTGCATCAAGAATTTCGATAACTGATTTAGAAGCTGATGGACTACCACAACCATCTGTCCAATTTCTATAATCAAAGGTTAAAGTATAGGAGGTGGATGGTTTAACATAATTAATGGTTTGTTGTATCGAAAAATAATCTGTGCCATTATTTCCAATCAAAGCTCCCTGCAAACCAGTTTCAGTAACAATTTTTACCTTATCAGAGGCTGGGTTTACCACGCTCCATCTTCCAAAATAATTAGGAGAACCGTATTCTCCAACTAAACCAATCGCAAAATCACCATTTATGATGGCGTTACAATCCACTAAAATAGGTGGCCCGTTAATATAAACATCTTCCACAAACGCAGTCACTAAATCTCCATTATAATTTGTACCGGGAACATTAACTATTCCTCCCGTTTCATAATTAGTATAGCTTCCTTCAAAAGGATTGTTATTTGCTGTTATTTTCCTTAAAGGATCTACATTTGTTCTGGTTGGATCTAAGTGAGTAGCCTGAGCACTTGCGTGATAAATTCCGCTAGGTACATTTGAAGCAATATTTACTATTATAGTAAACTCAACCTGATCACCTGGAGAGATATTATACGATCCAAAAGAAATTATCCCTGTAGTCCCTACTGTAAAAGAAGGATTAGTTGGTCCGGCTGCATCTCCTGTTAAAGTGGCTGAAACTGTGCTTAAACTAAATCCAAATGGCAATTGAAAATCAACCTTAACGTCTCCGGCATTACCTCCACCAATATTATTTTTTACTATTAGTTTATAAGTCGCGGTAGTTCCTGGAGCTCTAATTCCTGCTGCACCAGCATTTAACTCGATTAAAGTAACATCTAAAATAGGATAACAAATTGAGCCTCCGCCTTGTAAATAAGAAGGTAGATCTGACGTGAAAAACGAAGTGACATTTCCATCATCACCATTTGCTGCACCGTGAGTAATTCCGGCTCCATTATTAGCTTTACCAGCTAATCCCTTTTGCGCATTACTTAAAACAGTAGCGGATAGAACCTGAGTATAAATTTGACCACCACCACCACCACCACCAGGTCCATGCTCATTGCCGGCATCATTTTTAGTATTTCCTCCGTTGCCTCCTTTAGCTTCTAAAGTTAGGTTAGCTGTTGGACATGGAGCTAAGGATCTCACAAAAATACTTCCACCAGCACCGCCACCCCCAGCGCCGTCAGGATTTGAACCAAAGGCTCCTGCTTGACCAGCACCCCCATTAGATTTTATGATCCCAACACCCTCTATTTTTTCTACATTAATTAAAATGATTCCACCACCTACACCGCCTTTTACGCCAGAAGTAGCATTATTTGCATCACCACCACCACCACCGCCACCCATAATTAATCTGGATACATCTGCGGGAATTGAACTTCCGGGTCTGCCGGCACTAGTGAGGGGACTTAAATTACCGCCACCCCCTTGCCAGCCTCTACCTCCAACGCCACCAAAACCACCGTTTCCGCCACCGCCACCTCCAGCATTATGATCATTACCTGCTCCGCCGGCATTTGCTGGAGCTCCTCTACCATAAGATCCTCCAGGGAGACCTTCTGTGAGGTTATCCACTTGATTAAAACCATCCCACATATATCTGGGAGTTCCTGCAATTCCCTCTCCTTTTCCTACAGATCTTGTGGAACTAGATGGTGCGGCATATATAGAGTTGATATTAGTTCCAGACGTAGCAACAGGGCCATATCCGCCTCTAAAACCGCGTTCTGACGCATCAACTATAAAACCATTAAATTGCATTGTTCCAGCAACATCAAAAGCGATAAGCCCTCCAACACTTCCATTATACGGAGGCGTAGTAATGGTAGAATTTAGGATTAAATTAGAATATTGTGGCACTCTAACAACTTGAAATCTACGTTGACCTCTTGTGGCAGTGAAACCTGCATTAGTGTAAGTATTTACGGATCCAGAACCTAAACCAGCACCTCTAAAGGTTAATAAACCTCCTGTTAGAGGCACATTACTTGTGGCTACTACGTATTCAAATTTTCCTGAAGTACCTAAAGCAATATAACCTGTTCCGCCTAAACCATCGGAACCAGAAGTGGCACTTCCGTTTCCGTATAAATTACTATTGGCATAATCAAAAGTGGCATCCTGCATTTGAATAATCAGAATTAAATCACCAGATTTTATAGGCGTAACACCATAACTTAAGTTGTAATTCGGATCATTGGGTGGCACTGCCAATAAAGTAATACTCTTATTTCCTGCAACTAATGTTGCCGTAGAGCCGAGCGGAAAATAAGTATTTACTGGAGGTAATGCATTTTTTGGACCATCAATTCCGGATGTACCACAAACCTGCGAATCTGCATTTTGGATAATTCCAAAAAGCAGCAATAAAATCAGAAATAGCTTCCTTGATATAAAATGATTTGAAAAATTCAAATAGCTTAAAATAACCTGATAAAGATTAGATCTATTGAATATTCCTGAAACTTTAACAGACGGCATTTTAAGGCTACGAGTCATCTAAAGCTATTGATTTAAGACAATTTGATATTTGGAGTAGTAAAACCCTCATTAATACCCTTCTTTTTACGCTTTAAAAAAAACTTAGTTACAAATTATAAAACAAAAAAGCCCAGCATAGCCGGGCTTTTCAAAAACATATATTTATTTTATTGAGGTAATAAAACTCTATCAATTACGTGTACTATTCCATTGGTAGTTTGAATATCTGGAATAGCCATGTTGGCCGTTGCGGAATTTCCTCTTCCCCTTACCGTTAAGTAACCATTGGCATAAGCCCCTAAAGTAACTACTTGGCCATTTAATGAATTAATTGTTCCTGCATTTAATTCTGAAGTAAATTTGGCCCCTCCACTTAAATTAAAAACATGAGTTAATAATATTTGGGTAACTGTTGTTTTTGGTAATTTTCTAATATCAGAAGGTTGGTTTAATGGAACTCCTAATAATTTGCCCAGATCTCTAAAAGCCTGGTTTGTTGGAGCAAAAACGGTGAGGTTAGCATTTGCATTTGATAAATCACCGGCCAGCCCGCAATACAAAACCGCCTCTAACAAATAAGTTAATTCTGGATTTACAAATCCTTTTCCTTCCGAAAAGAATGTGGCTGTTTGTGCAATATTAGCTCCTGAAGCAAGTAGAATTCGGTCAATAACATGAATAGTTCCATTATCGGCTTTTACATTAGTGGCTAAAATTTTGGAACCATTCACAAAAAATTCTCCGTTTCTGTTGATTACTCTTTTTGTTACTGCGGCCGCTGGAGGAAGAGGTGATAATAAACTAGGAACTGATGCGCCACCAGTTAGAGAGGTTTGTAATGTATTACCACTATTAACGTGGTATAACAAGACTGTTGTCAAAAAAGACTTTTGTAAAGCGTTTAAATCTTGAGGATCAACTAATCCTAATTTAGCAAATGCATCATTAGTTGGGGCAAAAACCGTAAAAGCACCAGATGGGTCTACAGTGTTTTTGTTAGATAATACTATAGCTACACCTCCTCTAATAGCGGCTGCTTCTAATTGACTAAGACCAGGCATTGTTACCGCAACCTGTGCGATTGTAGGACTAACATCACTTTCTTTCTTACAGGCTGTAATGCCAAACGATATGAATAAAGCAATGGCCGCTATTGAAAATTTAGAATTAAGGTTAATGTTTTTCATTTCTGTTTTTTTAAGTTAAATAATGATTGTGTTATTTCCGATAAGCAATCATTTTTAGGTAATTACGAGTAAAAATTTCGCATAGATTCTAAGTTTCAAAAAATAAAATAAAATAAATAAAATCCAGAAGTTA
>JBILPO010000228.1:0-4094 GCA_044373805.1 Pelobium sp. | reverse complement strand
TACTGGTTTTACTTTGCCATTGACTGCGTTCATCCCCAAAAGATTGACTGTTATTTTGTTGTTTTTTTACAAATTCAATTTCTAAATATTTAGGCTCTATCTCATCTAAAAAGCGAGAAGGTTCACAATTTACCAATGTTCCAAATCTGAAACGTGAAGTAGCATAACTTAAATGAAGTTTCTTTTCTGCCCGGGTAACGGCTACATAAAATAATCTGCGTTCTTCTTCTAAATCGGCTCTAGAGTTTAACGCCATTTGCGACGGGAATAAATTCTCTTCTAAACCCACAATATAAACCTGTGGAAATTCTAAGCCTTTAGATGCATGAATGGTCATTAAAGAAACGGTGTCTTTATTGTCTCCTTTATCATTATCATCATTGGTTAGCAAAGCAACATCTTGCATAAAAACATCCAAGCCACGGTCTTCAATGTCTTCCCTTTCAGAAAACTCTTTAATACCGTTAAGCAATTCCTGCATGTTTTCATATCGGCTTAAGCCTTCTACAGATTTATCATCATACAAGTCTTTTAATAAGCCAGATTGTTGTGCAATATGTAAGGCGGCATCATAAGCTGAACTGGTTTTGGCTACCACAGCAAAGCTTTGTATGCTTATAGAGAAATTTCCAACGGCGGTTGCAGCTCTATTGTCTAAATGCTCATTTGCCTCACAAGCAATATCAAAAAGGGTTTTATTAGCTTGGTCTGCCGCTAAAATTATTTTATCTATAGTGGTTTTTCCGATACCTCTAGCCGGATAGTTAATCACCCTTTTAAAAGCTTCTTCATCACTTGGGTTAAAAGTTAAGCGGAAATAAGCTATTAAATCTTTAATCTCTTTTCTTTGGTAAAAAGACTGACCACCGTAAATTTTATAAGGAACGTTAAGTTTTCTTAATGCTTCTTCCATAGATCTGGATTGTGCATTGGTTCTGTATAAAATGGCAAAGTCAACCCAGTTTAAGTTATTATTTCCTCTTTCTTGAGTAATAGATTCGGCCACCACTTTTCCTTCTTCATTATCAGAAAAAGAACGAGTTATTTTTATTTTGTCACCTTCCTCATTATCAGAGAAAACATTTTTATCTAACTGATTTTTGTTGTTTGCAATAATGCTATTGGCCACGTTTACAATGTTTTGCGTAGAACGATAGTTTTGCTCTAACTTATAAACTTTAACATCAGGATAATCTTTTTGAAAGTTGAGGATATTTTGAATATTTGCCCCTCTAAAAGCATATATACTTTGTGCATCATCACCTACTACGCATAAATTTTCTCTTACGGCCGCCAATTTTTTTACAATCAGGTACTGAGAGAAGTTAGTATCCTGGTACTCGTCTACCATCAAATACTTAAATTTTTGTTGGTATTTATTAAGCGCATCTGGATGTTCTTTCAATAAAACATTGGTTTTGAACAAGAGATCATCAAAATCCATGGCGCCCGCTTTAAAACAACGATTGGCGTAGGTTTCATAAATTTTACCAATAAAACCTCTGCCACTTGCAAAATCATCAGCTTGTATTTGTTCATTTTGCTGATATTCTGTAACAGAAATTAAGTTGTTTTTAGCCATCGATATTCGGCCGTAGACATAGTTGTGATGATAAAGCTTATCATCTAAACTCATCTCTTTTAATATAGATTTAAGCAGGCTTTTACTGTCATCAGTATCATAAATAGTGAAATTATTTGGGTATCCAATTTTATGAGCTTCTACTCTTAAAATCTTAGCAAAAACAGAGTGGAACGTACCCATCCAAATGTTTTTAGCTTCGGGGCCAACCACCGTGGTAATACGGTTTCGCATTTCTTTTGCTGCTTTATTGGTAAATGTAAGTACCAAAATATTAAACGGATCAACGCCTTTTTGAATTAAATGCGCCACCCTATAGGTAATTACTCTGGTTTTACCAGATCCTGCTCCTGCCACAATCATCACTGGACCCTCAGTTTGTACTACTGCGTCTTTTTGTGATTGATTTAATCCTTTTAAATAATCCAAATTGTAATTTTTTATAAGGTGCAAAAATAAAAAAATGAGGCGGAGATTTTAGCTTTGCTTCATTTAAAGATTTCCACGTTTTTATTTAGAATTTAAATGCAAACGTGTTGGGTCATGCAGGGCTTGGTTGATGTCCATAATTTGATCATCAATTTCATCTACACATTTTTTAATTTGAGGAATTACATCTTTACTTTCTACCATATTTCCTATAATTAACATCACTAATCCTTTTAGGGTAGCAACTGGTCCGCGTATTTGATGCGAAAGATGGGAGGAGTATTCTGAAAGTTTTTGATTTTTATAAATCAAATCTTTGGTTCTTTCGGTAATAATTTCTTCTAGTTTATGGTTAATTCTATCTACAGTTTCTTTTTGAAAAGAAACTTCTTGATTCAAAGAAGTAAGGGCTTTATTACTTTCGCTTGATTTCTTATTTATTCTGATTAACAAGAAAATAACAAAGAAAGATAATATAGCTACAATAGCACTTGCAATAAAAAGCGTATTTGCATTTCGTTGATTAGCTATGGTTAATTCATTTTCTTTTTGTTGCTGTTGTTGCTTTAACGTTTCTTGAATAAGATTTATGTTTGAAGCAATGTTTCTTTTGAAATTAACACTGTCTTGCTCATGTACTTCCTTTAAATATGAAATGGCTTTTTGGTAATTTTTTCTTTTAAATTCTAGTTCGTATGAAGTAAAAGTGTAATCATACAATCTTTTTTCATCATTCACTAATTTAGAAAATGCAACGCCTTCATCTAAAAATTCTTCTGCTTTTGCAAAAGCACCTTTGGCAATATAAATAGAGGTTAATGTCAAGTTAATAGATGCTACACTTCCATTTAGTTCAAATTCTTTAGCTTTTTTGTTTGCTTCTAATAAAATCTTTTCTGCCTCATTAAATTGATTTAAGCTATAATAAATTACTCCTCTGTTTTGTAAACTTTGTGTGATACCTATTGGGTTGTCTATTTGATTAAATATTTGATAACTTTTTTCGTAATTGTTTAATGCAACATTATAATTTTTCTTTCTAAAAAAAGTGTTTCCTATGTTTAGGTAAGATCCTGCAATTAAGTCTTTTATATTGTACTTTAGAGCAATCTTTAACGTGTTTTTATAATAATTTAAAGCTTTATCATAATCGATATCTATCCATAAATTCCCAATATTGTTTGAAACTTTTGATTCACCTAGGTCATTTTTTGTCTTTTTGAATAAATTGAGTGCTTTTAAATAATAGTTAAGCGCCGTATCTCTCTGATTTAAATAGTAATTGCCTATTCCTTGTATTCTATAAGCTTCCGCTAAACCTTTTTCAAATTTAAGCTCATGAGACAAAAGCATTGCTTTTTTTGAATAAATTATAGTTTGGTCAGGATCAGTTAATCTTGATTTATAACCTAAATTATTAAGCTCATTTACGGTTGAAGTATCTTTTTTCAATCCTAGAAGAGAATTCTCATCTTGAAAAGCAGATAAATTGATTGATAAAAATATAAAATTTAGTAAAAAGTAATACTTCATTAAAGATATTTTAGTTTCTAAAGGTAAAGGTAATGGTATTTACTAAACTTAAAATTTTAAGTTATTAAGAAATAATTAGTCAATTTTAAGTTTTTTTTATAGGTAATATTTAATTGAAACGTTATATTATTTTATTTTATACAAATATTTCTTTCAAAATAAATAAGAAACCATATTTGATTTCATCAAAATAAGCAAAATAAAATTTTAAAAGAAACAACATGAAAAAAATATTCTTAGCGATGCTAACCATTGCAATTATCACAGTCACCTCTTGTAAAAAAGACAATGAAACTGTTCCTGTAAAAACTGGCAAAACAGTTAAGGTAATGAATGACAAAGGAAATATTGGAACTTGGGATTAACCACACAAAAACAAAAGAAAAACATGAAAAAATTACTAATCGTATTATTTGCAGTATCAAGTATTGCAGCCACTTCTTGTAAAAAAGACAATGAAACTGTTCCTGTAAAAACTGGTAAAACAGTTAAGGTAATGAATGACAAAGGAAATATTGGAACTTGGGATTAATCAAACAAAAACAAAAGA
>JBILPO010000227.1:0-4095 GCA_044373805.1 Pelobium sp. | reverse complement strand
GTAACATAAAAAATATCCCTCCACTTCATCAGTGGAGGGATTTTTTTATGCTATAATTATTGGCGTAAGCCTAAACTTAATTAGCCATATTTTTACGGATAATATTCAATGCAGCACCTTCTTGGAACCACTTAATTTGTTGTTCGTTGTAAGTATGGTTGACTTCAAAAGAATCTGTAGAACCATCTTTATGGTTTAATACAACTGTTAATGGTTTACCCGGAGTAAAGCTGTTTAAACCTAAAATATCAAAAGTATCATCCTCTTGTATTTTGTCATAATCTGCAGGGTTTGCAAATGTTAAACCTAACATTCCCTGTTTTTTAAGGTTAGTTTCGTGTATACGAGCAAAAGATTTTACAATAATAGCTCTAACGCCTAAGAAACGGGGCTCCATAGCTGCATGCTCTCTAGAAGATCCTTCTCCATAGTTTTCATCTCCAACAACAACAGAACCAATGCCAGCCGCTTTGTAATCTCTTTGTGTAGCGGGAACTGGTCCGTATTCCCCAGTTAATTGATTTTTAACAGTATCAGCAGTATCATTAACGAAATTGATTGCGCCAATTAACATGTTATTTGAAATGTTGTCTAAGTGGCCACGGAATTTTAACCAAGGTCCGGCCATGGAGATATGATCTGTTGTACATTTTCCTTTAGCCTTAATTAATAACTTTAAGCCTTTCAGATCTGTACCTTCCCAAGCTGCAAACGGCTCTAATAATTGTAAACGAGCTGATTTTGGGTCAACAATTACATTTACTTTGCTTCCATCTTCTGCGGGAGCTTGGTAACCTGCATCTTTTACATCAAAACCTTTTACAGGCATTTCCCATCCTGTTGGTTCGTCTAATTTCACTTGTTCTCCTTTTGAGTTGGTTAAGGTGTCTACTAAAGGATTAAAAGTTAAATCTCCGGCAATAGCCATTGCAGTTACAATTTCAGGAGAAGCTACAAATGAGTGTGTATTTGGATTGCCATCTGCTCTTTTAGCAAAGTTTCTATTAAAAGAAGTGATGATGGAGTTTTTCTCTTGTTTTTCAGCACCATGACGAGCCCATTGTCCAATACATGGTCCGCAAGCGTTAGCTAATACCACACCGCCCATTTCTCCAAAAGTTGCTAAGAAACCGTCACGTTCAACGGTATAACGTACCATTTCAGATCCAGGAGTGATAGTGAATTCTGATTGAGCAACTAAATTTTTATCTACCGCTTGTTGCGCTAAAGAAGCTGCTCTTGAAATATCTTCATAAGAAGAGTTGGTGCAAGAACCAATTAAACCAACGTCTAATTTGGCTGGCCAACCGTGTTCTTTTACGGCAGCAGCAAATTTAGAGATTGGCCAAGCCAAATCTGGAGTGAACGGTCCGTTGACATGTGGTTCTAATTCAGATAAATTAATTTCAATAACCTGATCAAAATATAGTTCTGGGTTGGCGTAAACTTCATCATCACCGGTAAGGTGTGCTTTAATTTCATTCGCCATATCAGCAATGTCACCTCTTTTTGTTCCTCTTAAATAGATTTCAGATTTTTCATCATAACCAAAAATAGAAGTAGTAGCACCAATTTCGGCTCCCATATTACAAATGGTTCCTTTGCCTGTTGCAGATAAAGAACGAGCACCTTCACCAAAATATTCTACAATAGCGCCAGTTCCACCTTTTACAGTTAAAACTCCAGCTACTTTTAAGATTACGTCTTTAGCTGATGCCCAACCAGAGAGTTTTCCGGTTAACTTAACACCAATTAATTTAGGGAATTTTAATTCCCAAGCTAATCCTGCCATTACATCACAAGCATCAGCACCACCAACACCAATAGCAATCATTCCTAAACCACCAGCATTTGGGGTATGAGAATCTGTACCAATCATCATTCCACCCGGGAAAGAATAATTTTCTAAAACTACTTGGTGTATAATTCCAGCACCTGGTTTCCAAAAACCAATACCAAATTTATCAGAAACAGAAGCTAAAAAATCATAAACTTCTTTGTTTACATCTTTTGCCGTGTTTAAATCAGCTTCTGCACCTACTTTGGCTTGTATTAAGTGATCGCAATGAACGGTAGAAGGTACGGCAACTTGAGGTCTTCCGGCTTGCATAAATTGCAATAAAGCCATTTGAGCAGTTGCATCTTGCATAGCTACACGGTCTGGTGCAAAATCTACATAATCTACACCTCTTTTATATGCTTGTGTAGCTGAGTTATCCCATAGATGGGCATAAAGAATTTTTTCTGTTAAAGTAAGGGGTTTACCTACTGATTTACGGGCAGCATCAATGCGAGTGCCAAAATTTCCGTAAACTTTTTTGATCATATCTAAATCAAAGGCCATTATTGAGTTGATTTTATTTTGTGGACAAATTTATTTCGAGTTGCTAATTTATAAAAAAATGCTTTCACGAGACTCGTTTTTATGTAAACAAATTTCATTTAAATGATTTTTATTGCCATTGTGGCTTATAACTAGTGTAATTTTTAAATAATTAGCTTTAGTATATTTTTGAATAAGTATATTTTATTGAATTCTAAGAAGAACATAGCGTTAGTTTGATTTAGCATATCCTTAAAATGGATTTTAAAATGGTTATCAGTTTAAATAGAGTTTAAAGCGTTTTAAATTCAAATCCTTTCTCTATCCAGTATTTTAGTGCTTTAGGTAAAACATATTCTAATCTGTCCCATGCTTTTAAGCTATCGTGAAAAACAACAATAGAACCATTTTGGGTGTGTTTAATCACGTTTCTTAAACATTTTTCTGGGGATAGTTTAATGTCAAAATCTCCACTTAGCACATCCCACATTACAATTGAGATTTGATTGTGTTGCAAATCATCTTGATACTTCCTATTAGATACTTGTTTCTTTAATAATTTTATCTGTGAAAACTTTATTCTACCGTAAGGGGGTCTAAATAAATTGGTTTGAGTAAGTAGTTGGCATTTACTAAAGTTCTCTAAGTAAGTTTTATCATCGGTAATCCATCCTTTTAAATGATTGTAAGTGTGGTTACCTATGGCATGTCCATCAGCTTCAAGCTGAGTAAATATTTCTGGATATTTAGTGATATTTTCGCCAATGCAGAAAAAAGTGGCCTTTGCGTTAAAGTTTTTTAAAGTTTTTAAAACCCAAGGTGTAACAATAGGTATAGGTCCGTCGTCAAAAGTAAGGTAAATAACCTTGTGCGCTCTTGCTTTATTCCAAATAAGCGATGAAGGATAAAGTTTTTTTAAGAGAAACGGAGTTTTTATCAGATACATATTTCTAAAACGAAAGTAGAGATAAATTTAGAACACAAAGAAATTATAGATGATTAATCATACAATGAATAAGTTAAAATCAAGAAAAGTATTAAGCACTACTTTGGTAGCTGTACAAATATTTGTTTTTTCTATCTCTAGCGTTTTTGCACAGGTAGGAGAGAGAATTACTTTGCAGCAGGCAGTTAATAATGCTTTAACTAACAATTTGCAGATTAAACAGGCTCAATTTCAAAGCGCTATTACAGAAGAAAATTTGAAGCAGACTAAGTTTGAAATGTATCCTAATGTAACTTCATCTGGGTCGGCAAATAGGCAATACGGTTTGTTTTTCGATAATCAAACTGGAAGGTTGATTAACACTAGTGTAGATCAAGTAAATGGAAGATTAAATTCAAATGTTTTAATTTTTAATGGTAGCAGTTTAATTAATCAGATTAAGCAAAACAAGTCTCTTTTGATGTCTGATAAAAGCAATATAGAAAAGGTAAAAAACGATTTGTCTTTAAACGTAGTCACTACATTTTTATCAATTGTAAATAATAGAGATTTGGTAAAAGCAAGTCAGCAACAATTAGATTTATCAAAACAACAATTAGAAGTTGCACAAAGGAATTTTGATGTAGGAAACAATACTCAAGCAGATTTATCTCAAGCTAAAGCTCAAGTTGCAACTAATGAATTGAATATAACAAATGCCGATAATGCTTATCAACTTTCTATGTTGAATCTTAAGCAATTAATGGAAATGGATTCTGAAAAGCAAATTGATGTGGTACTACCGGCTCTTGAGGATGTTTCTTTCATTGAGAATAAATATTCCAGT
>JBILPO010000226.1:0-4131 GCA_044373805.1 Pelobium sp. | reverse complement strand
TGCGGCAACTTTAATTTTGCCCGTTTTGGCCTTAGGTCAAAAATATTATGGAATATCCTTTGATCAGAACGATACTCGTAATATTGGTAATTCACAATTAAATATTGTTTGTGTAGAACCAAATACTGTTTTAAATATTATACCAAGAATTAGCGGGGTAATTCAGCCAAGAATTAGGGTTACCCTAGTAAATGTTGGAGACGTATATCAATATCAAAATGAAAACGATATTACCGGAACTTATGTGGAAGTTGACGCCAGTAGTTCTAGTTGTAAAAGATTTGCTGCTTTTTCTGGGAGCTCCGCAGTTGCAATACTAGCCCCAGGATGTTCTCCTCCTGGTAGTTCAACTAACACGGCACTTAATCCATCCTATGACCCTCTAATTCAACAATTATATCCTTTAGAAAGTTGGGGAACTACATTTCCCTTAATTCCTTTTTCAGATCGTAATACAGGTTCTATCTTTAGAATATTAGCTTCAGAGAGTAATACCACAATTAGCATTGGCGGAATAACTCGGACGTTAAATGCTGGTGTTTTTTATCAAAGTCCACCAATTACCAGTGTTTCATTAATTACTTCAGATAAGCCAATCACGGTAGCGCAGTTTGCATTGACACAATATTGCGCTGACTCTCGTAACCGAGGAAATAGTATTTCACCAAGTGATCCTGATATGGTAATTCTTAATCCTTTAGAATATAGCATCAAAAACGTGACAATGTATTCATCAAATAAATTGGTGATAAGCGATCAATTTTTGAATGTGATGATTCCAAATGCTGGCGTTGCTTCATTTAAAATAAATGGACAAGCTTCATCAAATATTTTTAGTGCTGTACCAGACAATATCAATTATTCTTATGCGCAAATTGACTTAAATAGAATTGGAGGCACTAATTTTAACCTTACCTCTAATGTGGGTTTTAATGCCATGGCTTATGGGTTTGGAGATTTTGAATCTTATGCTTACTCTGCTGGTACAAATTTAGCTTCTTCGGTATTTATTAATGCCGTAAGGCCAGGAACTAACGAGATGATTGCAAATGCTTGCAGAGAGGAAGTTTTTGATTTTAGATTGGTTTTACCCTATATATCCACTAAATTAGTTTGGACTTTAGATGTTGGAGAAACACCAATTGTTCAAAATAATCTTACGCCTTTACAGATTACCATAAACGGTAAAGTGTTGTTTGAATACAGGCTTCCAGTAAATAAAGTTTATAACGTAACAGGCATTAAAAAAATCAAAGTGGTTTCTACAATCCCTCCTGGTGCTGGTGGGTGCCCTTCTGGAGATGAAACGCTTAATTTTGATTTTGAAGTCTATGATCCACCACCTATCACAAGTTTTTTGGCTAAAAATAGTGCATGTGTTAATAATCCTGTCCAATATAATTTAACTGAAAGTATTGGGGGAAGGCCTATTGTGAGTTATTTTTGGGATTTTGGAGATGGAACTACTTCAACAGAGAAAAATCCAATACATACGTTTACCACTACAGGTAAAAAATCGGTATCTCTTTTTGTAAAAAATGATATGGCTTGTGTTTCTAATGTGTTTACTCTACCAATAGAAATTCTAAATCAGCCTCAGGCAAATTTTTTGATTCAAAATGTTTCCTGTACACAACAAAATATCAACTTTACTGATCAAACAATTTTAAATGGAAATACAGCAATAAGCTATTTGTGGGATTTTGGCGATGGAATAACTTCTACGCTGCGAAATCCAGTTCACGCTTTTAATATTGCCGGTAATTATACGGTTTCTTTAACCGTTAAAACTAATACAGATTGTGAAGTAATAATTACAAAAAGTAAAATTATTAATGGAGCACCAACCATTGATTTTGATGATCCAGCATCTTGTGTAACCGATTTGGTGACGTTTAATGTCAAAAATAAATCCGCCGATGTGGAGTCTTTTATTTGGGATTTTGGAGATGGTGTAAATGATGTGTCTCAAAGAAATAAGGAAAATCCTTCACACAAGTATAATAATGCAGGATTATATAATGTGAAGCTTAAAGTGAACTCAATTAATGGTTGTACTACAGAGGTAATCAAAAACATTACTATTAGCGCAGCAAATCCTAAAGCACAATTTGCGGTTTTAGATAATAGCAATTTATGTAGTAATGTGCCCGTAAGGTTTAAAGATTTATCATCTATATCTTTTGGAAAGATCACAAAATTAGAATGGATTTTCAATTATTCACCAACAGGCATTAATCAAAAATTAGTAGTAAATAACCCTTCACCGCAAGACACTTACGAATTTAAATACCCAGCCTCAAAAGACAATATTAATTATCAAGTAACACTAAGAGCCTATTCAGGTAATTTATGTTTTCAAGATTTTGGACCTCTTAATATTACTGTAAAAGGAAGTCCTGAAGTTAATTTTGCGCCGTTACCTAACGTTTGCCTAAACATCAATAAGTTTAAATTTACCGAAGCTTCAGAATTAACAGGCATAGCAGGCACTGGTTTTTATAAGGGGCCAGGAATAACGGATGATGGTTTTTTTGACCCTTTACTCTCTGGCGCAGGTACTTTTGAAATTAGTTACATTTTTAATGCAAATAATGGGTGTTTAGCGGTTAAAAGACAAAATATTACAGTTTATGAGTTGCCGGTAATTACAGCCGGGACAAAAGATTTGGTAATACTTGCAGGTGGGCAAATCACTTTAAATGCGCAAGCCACCGGAAATGGTTTAACTTACAAATGGCTACCAGCTAATGGTTTGAATAGAGATGATATCCTAGAACCAATAGCATCACCCAAAGAGACTACTTTATATACTTTAACTGTCATATCTGCTGATGGTTGTATAATTATTGCTAGAGTAAACGTTAATGTTGCTGATTTTCCAGAAATACCTAATACATTTACACCAAATAATGATGCGGTTAATGATACTTGGAATATTAAATATTTAGATACTTATGTGAATGCAAAAGTGTCAATTTTTAATCGTTTTGGTAATGAGGTTTTTAGTTCTAACGGTTATTCTATACCTTGGGACGGAAAATTAAAAGGGAAGGATGTGCCGATTGGAGTTTATTATTATATTATAGACCCTAGAAATGGAAATGATAAGTTTTCGGGGTCAGTTACCGTTATTAGATGATTAAGTTTTATAAAATTATCTTTTTTTTTATTTCTGTTTGTGCTAACGTAAAAGCACAGCAAAAGCCTCAGTATACCCAATATATTTTAAATAATTACATCATAAATCCCGCAATAACAGGTATAGAAAATTATATTGACATAAAAGCAGCTACTAGGCAGCAATGGACTGGTTTGCAAAATGCACCTCAAACTTCTTATCTCACTGCACATATGCCTTTAGGTAAAACTAATGATTGGCAAAGTTCTACATCTTTTGGTATGGTTGGAGAAAATCCCTTGGGTAGAAACTATAAATACGATTATTCAGCGTCAGAACCTCATCATGGAATTGGTCTTGTTGCCGTGGTAGATGAAATAGGTCCATTAAGTAATACCTCTTTTAATTTAACTTATGCTTACCACATTGGTTTAGCTCCAAAATTAAATTTATCAGTTGGTGTTGGTGCCGGGATTTCTAAAATAAGTTTAAATACAAGCGTCATTACCTTAGAGAATCCAAACGATGAAGCAATTACCAGAGGTGGCTCCATTAATAAGCTAAAGCCAGATATTAATGTTGGCCTATGGTTGTATTCTGTGGATTTTTTTGCTGGAGCTTCTATTCAGCAGTTGCTACCACAAACATTATCTTTTTCAGAGAACTCTATTTATAATACCGGAAAAACAGTTCCTCATTTTTTTGTAACAGGCGGTTATAGGTTTTGGCTAAATGATGATATTACAGTAGTTCCATCAGCATTGTTGAAATTGGTAAACCCTACGCCTCTAAGTGTTGATGTTAATTTGAAACTTTCTTTTAGAGACAAGTTGTGGATTGGTGGTGCTTACCGAAAAGATGATTCTTTTTCTGGTTTAGTAGGTTTTAACGTCGGGTCTATGTTTAACCTTGGTTATTCTTATGACTTTACCACTTCGGCATTGAATACAGTATCAAGAGGTTCTCATGAAATTGTTTTGGGTTTCTTATTAAATAATCGATATAAAGTG
>JBILPO010000225.1:0-4173 GCA_044373805.1 Pelobium sp. | reverse complement strand
AGATTTGCACAGAATTGTTGCTAATTTAATTGATGCCGGTGCCGAAAACTGGAGAATTCACCAACAAGTTTATGATCACTCCACAGAAAGCCGATTGAAATTTTTAGGCTTCTGTTTAAGCAGCAGATTACAAGTTTTTAGAGAATATAATACAGCACTTATAACAGTAAGTAAAGAAGATATTAAGCAGTTTGATATACAAACCGGAGAAACAGAAGGTGTAGTAAATTATGCGCTTTCAATAAATGGTATTAAGTTAGCGGCGTTTATTATAGAACGTTCAGATAAAGTAAAGCTTTCTTTACGTTCTGTAGGAGATTTTCCGGCTAATGAAGTTTGTAAAAAATATTTTAACGGCGGGGGGCATAAAAACGCTTCAGGCGGTCAATCAGACGATCCATTTGAAACTGTAATTGAAAAATTTAAATCAATATTGCCAGAGTATAAAAGTTTATTAACGAGTTAAAATTTAACAAACAAGCAAAAACAGAATCTTTCAATATCCATGAAAGAAAAAAAGAGTTTAAATACACAAAAAAGGAAAAAACATAAATAAAAAACCTTAACAGGTTCTTGAATACAATTAAAAAACAATAAAAAATTGATGAAAAAAGGATTATTAATGATTACTGTTGCTGCATTAGGATTTGCAGCTTGTAAAGGTGGCCTTCAAAAAGGCCCGGCGGGTTTAATGTACAACATCCATAATGATGCAAAAGGCGATTCTATTAAAGAAGGCGATTTTATTAGCTTAAACATTATTGCAAAAACAGACGGAGACTCTGTTCTTTATAATTCTTACGAATTAGGTAGAGCTTCTCAAACTTTTGTACCTAAGCCAATGTATGATGGTGATTTATTTTACGCCGTTAAAATGCTTACTAAAGGTGATAGCGCAACTATTAAAATTGATTTAGATTCTGCTGAGAAAAAAGGTCAACCAAGGCCACAAGGCATCAAAGGAAAATATGTTATCTATACTGTTAAAATAGAAGACGTTATCCATAAAGATTCTACTAAACAAGAAGAATTTCAAGCAAAAATTGAAACTTTCTTTAAAGCTGAAGGAGAAAAAGCTAAGAAAATAGAAGTTGTTAAAATTAAGCAATACGTTGAAGATAACAAACTGAAGGTGACAGCACTACCTTCTGGTTTACAAATGGTTACCCTTACAGAAGGTAAAGGCGAACAACCAGTAGCTGGAGATAGCGTACAAGTCAATTATACCGGAAAATTAATATCTGGAAAAGTATTTGACACTAGCTTAGAAGATGTAGCTAAAAAGGAGAAAATATTTAATCCTGCTAGAGTTCCTTATTCTACTTTAAACCTAATAATAGGAAGAGGGAACGTAATTCCTGGTTTTGATGAAGGCGTATTGCAAATGAAAAAAGGTGGAAAATCTACTTTAATCATTCCATCAAGTCTTGGATACGGAGACCAAGGAATGCCAGGCGGTATGATTGGGCCATTTACTCCACTAATTTTTGAAATAGAATTAATGAATGTAATTAAGAAAAGTGGCACTCCTCCGCCACCAGCTCCGGTAGCTCCAATAAAATAAAAAACTAACCCCTTCCTTAAAAGAAGGGGTTTTTTAATGCTATTTTTGTTTGATCATGATACTCACAGATACACATACCCATATTTATTACGAAACAGATCCTCAAAAATTAGAAGAACAATTACAAAGATGCTGGGATAACCAGATTACCAGATTGTTTCTTCCTAATGTAGATAGCACATCTATTAATTTGGTTTTAGGATTACAACAATCTCACCCAAAAAACTGCTTCCCAATGCTGGGATTGCATCCTTGTGATGTGAAAGAAAATTTTGAAGAAGAGTTAAACTCGATAAAAACCGCTATCGATAATCACCATATTTACGCTGTTGGAGAAATTGGGATAGATTTATACTGGGATAAATCTTTATTAAAAGAACAGCAAATTGCCTTTAAAAAACAAATTTTATGGGCAAAAGAGTTAGACCTTCCCATTGTTATTCATTGCCGCGAAGCCTTTGATGAAGTGTTTGAAATTTTAGAAGAAATGAATGATGATAAACTGAGAGGTATATTTCATTGCTTTACTGGGAATATTCAACAAGCGCAACAAGCTATCAACCTTGGTTTTTTATTGGGAATAGGCGGTGTGGTAACATATAAAAAAGCAGGCTTAGATTTAGTAGTGGAGCAGATATCATTAGCACACATTGTTTTGGAAACTGATTCCCCCTATTTAGCACCAGTTCCACATCGGGGTAAACCCAATGAAAGTTCTTTCCTTATTCACATTGCTCAAAAAATAGCCGATATTAAAAATATGAGCTTAGAGGAAGTTGCAGAAATTACTACTGCTAATTCTATCAAAGTTTTTGGTGTATAAATTTATATAGCTAATTTGTACTGTTTTTAAATTTAGCCTAAAATCTAGTCTCAAGATGACCAAAATATTTGTGATATACACCGGTGGTACCATTGGAATGATTAGAGATCCTGATACCGGTGTATTAATTCCCTTTACTTTTGAACAAATTATAGAAAATGTTCCGGAGTTACGTAGAATGGATTATGAATTAACCGTTCATTCTTTTGATCCTATTATAGATTCTTCTGATATGACGCCAGAAATCTGGGCAGAATTGGCTATACTGATAGAAAACAATTACGAAGATCATGACGGTTTTTTA
Source organism: Pelobium sp. (assembly GCA_044373805.1). GTDB lineage: Bacteria > Bacteroidota > Bacteroidia > Sphingobacteriales > Sphingobacteriaceae > Pseudopedobacter. The sequence goes on along the minus strand of JBILPO010000225.1, from coordinate 1,482 downwards.
ATTCTACACGGATCAGACACCATGGCTTTCACCGCATCAGCTTTAAGCTTTATGCTAGAAGGCTTAGGTAAACCAGTGATTTTTACAGGCTCTCAATTACCTATTTCAGAGGTGCGCACCGATGCTAAAGAGAACTTTATCACCGCTTTAGAAATTGCATCGGCAAAGTTAGATGGAAAACCTAGAGTTCCCGAAGTATGCATTTACTTTGAAAATAAGCTTTACAGAGGAAACAGAACTTTCAAATATAATTCCGCAAAATTTGAGGCCTTTAGGTCTCCAAATTACCCAATTTTGGTGGAAGCTGGTGTTCATATTAAATACAATGACGCCGTAATAGGGAAATTAGAAAACAGCATTTTAAGAGTTCATACCAATGTGAGTAATAACATTGGCGTATTAAAGCTTTACCCTGGTATTAGTCCACAAATTGTAGATGCAGTTTTAAATTCTGATGCAGAAGCCATCATTATGGAAAGTTTTGGGACAGGGAACACCACCACGGCTAAATGGTTTTTAGAAAAATTAGATGTCGCTATAGCTAACGGCAAAATTATTCTTGACATTTCTCAATGCAAAGTTGGCTCGGTAGAAATGGGAAGATACGCCACTAGCACCGCTTTAAAAGGAATGGGCGTTATAAACGGATATGATATGACGTTTGAAGCAGCAGTAACTAAACTGATGTATCTTTTAGGAAGAAACTACCCTAAAGACAGGTTGTTAAGACGCTTAGGCACCTCTATTAGAGGTGAACTGACTAAGAATTAATACCACAATTCTCAAAAAAACCCCCAATACTTTAAAAAATATATTATTGAATATTTTAATTGTCTTACTTACAATTAAATACTACTTTAGTATTATAATAGCCTTATTTTAAAAGGCATATTTTCTAATTATTAAACCTAAATTATTGAAAAATTACCTTAAATCAACTTTAGGAGTTGCTATAGTGGCTCTTAGTTTAACTGCTTGTCAACAAAAAACGCAACAAGCCTCATCTACAAGTAAAGATAGTTTATTGATAAGTGAACCTGATTCGACCCTATTTGATAGTGTAATTGATGGAAAAGAAACACATTTATATGTTTTGGAAAATTCAAAAGGGATGAAAGCCTTTTTTACTAATTATGGTGGCCGATTAGTAAATCTGTTTGTGCCTAATAAAGATGGGCAGTTAGTAAATGTAGTAGTTGGCTTAAAAGACTTAAACAATTATATCAAAACGCCAGATGCCTATTATGGCGCTACTATTGGAAGATATGGAAATCGTATTGCAAATGGTAAATTCATGATAGATGGCAAAGAATATACATCTTCTATCAACAATGGAAAAAACACCTTACATGGAGGCACTAAAGGCTATCATTATGTGGTTTGGGATGCTAAAAAATTAGATTCGCATACTTTAGAGTTAAGCTATTTAAGTAAGGATATGGAAGAAGGTTATCCTGGAAACTTAACCATTAAAGTAATCTA
>JBILPO010000016.1:0-13313 GCA_044373805.1 Pelobium sp. | reverse complement strand
GAAACCTAAATGTGCAAGGCAGATGACTAAATCACAAGCTTGTTCTTCTTTTAAATAAGCAGCCATTTTATTTAAAGACAACTCTGGGTTAGTTACCCTTAAGCCTTCCAAATTCACCATTTCACCAACACCTGTAACGCCCACCCTAAACTTGCCGTAAGTAAATATTTGATAAGATTTAAGGGAATTTTTCATTTTCTGGTTTTCAAAATGATAGTTACAGCTCACCATCTGAAAATTAATATAAGGCAATAAATCACTAAAATGGGTTAGGCCTTGTGAAAGGTCTGCTGCACTTAAATTCACCGCATGATAATTACTTTTATTCATGAAATCTAAGCCAAGCAATTGCTTTTCAATACTATGATTAGGATTAAGGAAACCGCCAGCATCAAAAAAAAGAGCTGCAATTTCTTCATTCTGAATAACAGAATGTAATGAACTAAGGCCCCCTAAACCATCATTTGCAGCATCTACTTCGCCTAAAACATCATTAGTGTACATGATGTTCACTTCAGTTTTTTGAATAGAATTGGTAAGAATGGATTTGGAAACTTTTCCCACGGCATCTAAGGAGCCTGCCATGATTAAACCTCCACCAATCAAAACATTTTTCTTTAGAAAGGAACGTCTGTTAGTATTCATTTTAATTCAAAAATATTAATAAGGGTAAATATGGCTTAAAATATTAATTGATACAATATCTTAGCTAACTATTTTTTTATGAAGTAATTATTGATTGTAAAAGGAATGTATTTAAAATTCTAATTGACGCTATTGTAATCTTCTCAAAACTTATGAAAACTAATGTATTGCACAAACCTAGGTTGATCTGAATAATTTGGACTGGCAGCATGAGGCAAAGATTCTAACCACACAATTAAATCTCCTTTTTTACCTGCTAAAGCGATGATTTCCTCACTATCTCTTAACGTTTCTAAAGCTAATTCAGGATTCCCATATTCCTCTAATACAGCTGCAATTTGATGTTGATAGCCTGGTATTAAGGTAAATGGGCCCCTGTTAATAGGGACATCATTTAAATAAAGTAAGCCCTGTATATGATATTTTGGACCTACGCTAAAATCAATATCCCAATGCAAAGGACTTCCTTTAAAGGTATAATGATGATTTACCGGGGGATTAAAACTGACTTTTTCGCAATTTGGTAAGATATCATATGTTTGGTAAAGACTGGCAAAAACAGCTTTGATCTGTTCGTCTTCTCTAATATTTTCAAGCGCTAATCCTTGATATAACGGAAGCATAAGGCCTTGCAATTTCTCTGCAGATAAATACCAAGTTTCAGGGCTTTCAAGGTTAATCTGAAGCTCATTAACGATATGCGCAATTACCGCATCACATCTTTCAGCATCAATAATTTGTTCTATTCTTAAATAGCCTTTTTCTTCCCAAAATTGATGCTGATCTGCTGATAAAAAATCATTAATCGGTTTTGCTTCCTTTTCATGGATCGATTTATACCATTTATTGAATTCAACAACTTTTTCTTTGTAAAACAACTCTCCTTTTAAACTGATTATCCAACTTTTGAAATGATAATCATCTGTACAATAATTATACAGAAACTCATAAATTTCAAACATTCCTAACTTAAACATACTTAGAAATATCTTTTCTGCTTGAAAAAACTTTGCATCAACTTGTTTAATAGGGCTTCGCGGATGGTGATGATTCCTAAAAATACTTAGAAATAAGCAATCTAAGTTACCCTCTTGATTATTTAAATACTCCACTAATTATCCGTCTATTAACAATAAGAGTATAAAATTAGGTAATAATATTAATTCAAAATTATAACTACATTAATTATATTATTTGATTTGTGTAATTTAACTTTGAGAACAACCTTAATTTTAAAATTGAAATTTGATCGGCGGAATTTTATGATTTGTTACGGAAAATTTGAATTTGCTTATGACATTCTCTCTGTACAGCAGGAAGTTTCTTTACTGTTGAAAAATGAAATTTGGTTAGCCCATTACAATCAAGCTCAATATACCGGAGAATGGACAGCGCTGCCTTTACGCAGCCCAAATGGCGAGGTTACTAATCCAATAGCAGAATCCCTTTTTAAATTGGAATTTAAAGATACTCCATTATTACAAACCTTACCCTCTGTAAGGCAATTGATGCAAAACTTAAAGTGCGACAGGCTTTCAGCAAGGCTGCTCAACCTCAAGGCCGGCGCTATTATAAAGCCTCACAAAGATCACGATCTATCATTTGAAAATGGAGAGGCAAGATTGCATTTTCCAATCTTCACTAATGAAAAAGTAAGGTTTTATTTAGAAAATGACTTGCTTGAGATGGGAGAAGGAGAATGCTGGTATATCAATGCCAACTTAACGCATCAAGTGTTTAATGATGGGCCAACAGACCGAATACATTTAGTGGTTGATTGTAAGGTAAACAATTGGCTTACAAATTTCTTTTCAGCAGCAACGCTTACATCTAGAGAACAAAAAAAAGACACTGCACAACTATTGCAGGTTATATCGGAATTAAAGTTACAAAATACGCCAACAACAAATGCGTTAGCGGCACAGCTTAGCAAAGAGTTAGATCATGAATAACACATTTGATAAAATATTATTATTTGTAAAAGAAATAGGACTTTCCTATCAACTAAAACAAATAACAGGAGACACCTTTTTACCTGGTCTAAAATTAACAAATGGTTCATTAGTGATTGATGTTAATCAATTAAAATATATAGGAGATATTTTACACGAAGCCGGTCATTTAGCCTGTATGCCTCCAGAAATCAGAATGACGATGAATGAAAATTTAGAAGATATAGACCTTCATCGTGGAGGAGAAATGATGGCTATGGCATGGTCTTATGCAGCTTGCATTCATCTTGAATTAGACCCTCACCTAGTTTTTCATGAAAACGGATATAAAGGGGACGGCAAAAATATTGTAATGAATTTTCAACAAGGTCAGTATTTAGGCGTACCCTTATTGATTTGGTGTGGAATGTGCCAAAGAGCAGATTTGAACAATAAGAGTCAAGGATTTCCAAAGATGTTAACTTGGACTTGCGAAAAGAGGCCTGCCTAATGGAATTAAAAAATTGGTACCCAGTTAGTCTTTCTAAAGACCTTGATAAATCCCTATGTAAGTGGATATATTTTGCCGACACCCCTCTTACCGATCCTTTTTTTGAGGAGTCAAGGAGCAAGGTAATGTCTCATCAAATAAACTCTAAACCATTTAGGGTATGGAGTAGCTTGCAATTGATGCAACAATGGGCAAGGGAAATGGAAAGCATTCCGCCAAAAGCCATCATTTTTCACGCTTCAAGATGTGGTTCTACATTATTAGCACAGTTATTAGGATCTAATAGCAAGCACATTAGCCTTGCTGAAGTTCCTTTTTTTGATGATTTATTAAGGCGCTACTTTTTTGCCCAAAAAGAACAGAAAGAAGAGTTACTACAGTTTTTAGAAAGCGCCATTCATTTTTATGGTCAAAAAAGAAATGGAATAGAAGAACAGTTATTTATTAAAACAGATAGTTGGCATTTTTTCTTTTGGAAAGAATACCGACAACTTTATCCAACGGTTCCATTTGCATTACTTTACCGTCATCCTTTAGAGATTTTTTTATCCCACCAAAAATTAAAAGGAATGCAAGCAGTACCTGGCTTAATAGAACCAGAAATTTTCGGAATGACAACTAAAGAGATTGAGCTTCTTAACCAAGAAGAGTACCTTGGAAAAGTGTTGGAGAAGTATTACCTGAAGATTATGGAAATATACATTCAAGATCAAAATTCTATTTTAATAAGCTATAAAGAAGGCATAATGGAGATTATTCAAAAGTTTTATTCATTTATAAGACTTCCATTACACTCTGTAGAGCGAGATGAATTTTATCAGCGACAAAAATTTAATGCAAAGAATCCCCAAGAATTATTCATTGAAGAGGAGTCCACGATAGATTTACCTATTTACTTGCAAAGAAGCTTGCAGCTTTATGAAGAATTAGAACAGATACGATTAAAAAATAATGAAGATTTAAAGCCGAAGATTTAATTTCTAATTTTCAGTTGATCAAGAATAAAAGATACAATTAATTGAGAACAAGCCTCAATAGATGCTGTTTCAGTATTTATTATTAAATCATACTTTTCTGGAATTTCAAATGGATCTCCTAAACCTGTAAGGTTATTAAGTTTTTGTGGATCTCTGTCTGGTAGTAGAGCCCTTCGGTATAATCCTTTTGTGTCTCTCTCCATCAGTTTATTTAAGGAGCAAGAAACCCAAATTAGCGGTGCTGCAAAATTATGAAGCATCCAATGTCTGCCTTCATTATAAGGATTAATTGCAGATATAATGATCACTTGACTATTACTTTCAGCAGCAACTAAACCCATCCGTTTAATATTCTCTAAACGATCTTGTTTAGAATATCCTAAATCTACCGCAATAGTTTTCCGAAACTCATCACCATCCAAAATTTCAACTTTTATAAGATGATAAATCAACAGCTCCTTTACGGCATTAGCCAAGGTTGTTTTCCCTGAACCGGATAAACCTGTAAATTGAATAATAAGTGGTTTACTCACATCCATTTTTTAGACTTTTAGAAAATCTTTGTAAAACAAAAAACCTCTCAGAACTAAATCTGAGAGGTTTTTGCGGAATGGACGGGACTCGAACCCGCGACCTCCTGCGTGACAGGCAGGCATTCTAACCAACTGAACTACCACTCCGTTTTCCCTTCCTTTCGTCGGGAGTGCAAATATAGACAAAAGCTTTAAACAACAAAATATATTTTGAAATATTATGCGTTTGAGCCCTCTTTTAATTTTTCCGCATTTTCTGCAAACTGCAAGGCTTCTAAAATTTCTGTGATATCACCATTCATTACGGCTGGCAAATTATAAGTAGTTAAACCTATACGGTGCTCAGTCACACGACCTTGAGGATAGTTATAAGTCCTAATCTTTGCAGATCTATCACCGGTAGATACCATTGTTTTTCTTTTGCTGGCAATAGCTTCATTATGTTTTGCCAACTCACGGTCATACAATTTACTTCTCAACATCTCCATTGCTCGCTCTCTATTTCCCAATTGTGAACGCTCAATTTGGCAAACCACCACAATTCCCGATGGTCTGTGGGTTAATTGCACCTTAGTTTCTACCTTATTTACGTTCTGTCCACCAGCACCACCAGAGCGTGAAGTTTGTAAATCCACATCAGCAGGGTTAATCCAAACATCCACTTCTTCAGCCTCAGGCAAAACCGCTACAGATGCTGCCGAAGTATGAACCCTGCCTTGTGTTTCTGTGTCTGGTACACGTTGTACTCGGTGCACACCCGATTCGTATTTTAAAACCCCGTAAACATCCTCACCCAGCACTTTAAAAATCACTTCCTTATAGCCACCGTTTGTTCCTTCTGTTACTTCAATAGTTTCTGTTCTCCAACCTCTACCTTCGCAATATCTGGTATACATTCTATACAAGTCACCAGCAAAAATTGCCGCTTCATCACCACCTGTTCCGCCTCTAATTTCAACAATCGCATCTTTTTCGTCACCTGGCTCTTTCGGAATCAGCATTAACCTAATTTTAGCTTCCAATTCTTCCTTCTCTGGCAACAAAAGATCTACCTCTTCTTTAGCCATCTCACGCAATTCCTGGTCCTTCTCATTAGCCAAAATATCCTTATTGCTTTCTATATTGCTTACCACATTTTTATAGTGCAAATATTCGGTAACAATTAAGCCTAAATCCTTATATTCTTTGTTTAACTGGGCATAACGCTTCATATCCTGCAAAACTTCAGGGTTGGTAAGCTCCAATTCTACATCATCTCTACGTTGCTTTATCGCTTCTAATTTATCTAACATATTAATTTTTGAAAATGAGCCAGCAAAAAAAAGCTGGCAGGTTCTGTGCTTTTGGCAACAACAGTCCCGCTATTCGTTGCAACTCCTCGCCTTGTAAAAAACAAGGCTGTGGGGTTTCCACTGCTATCGGGTTTATTTTACCTCAACCTATGCTGTAAATTCAATTATTTTTTACAGCCCACAAAGTTAAACCTTTTTCGTTTAAAACCACCAGACGGTTAAAACGTAGTAAAGCGTTAGTGAAACCACTCTTCACCGGAAGCGGGACTTCCTTCATTTGAAAAGTTAAATAGTTGTAGTTCATCAATTTTTGATCATCAAAAAAATAAATCTCGGCTCCATTTACCTCAAATTCCTTTTTCACATTAATAGCAGCCGTTTTTATAAAGTTTCCGTAGCTATCAAAAATCCTAATTCCAAATTGTTCATCATTGATGTAAACATACTGCTCATCACTCAACATAAAATTGGCTTTCATGTCAAAACCATTTCTTTGGTAAATATTACCGCTCTTTAAATCATCAATAAAATAATTGCTTAACTTTTTAAGCTCCCGATTAATTTGGTCATACACCCAAAAGCCATTATTATTGGCAGAAGATATTAGAGTAACCTGCTGCTCTGGGTTTTGGTTAAAGGAATATTTACTAATCTCACTTAAATTATTGTTTAGAACAACAATCTGCTGAAAGGCTGCATAATATAAAATTACCCGCAAAGGATCGGTCACATCTAATTGGCTAATCTCTCCGAAAGTTTTATTAGTATAATTCCATAAAAATTTTCCTTTTGCATTAAACTTTAAGACTTCATTTTGTGGGGTCACCAAAAATAAATTTCCAAAATTATCTACCGAAGCAATTTTAGCAACAGTATCTATTTTAGCAATCAATTGATACTCTTGTGCGCTAGTTTTTTGAGAAAACAAGAACAAAGAACCTAGGCAAATACAAAATGCTTTTGACAATATGTTGGTGAAGATTTGCGAATAATTGTACTTAGCCAATTTTTTCATTGGTATCAAAATTTAAGAGCTTAACGCTTTCGCTATCAAAAACAGCATAACTAGCAAAATTTACCCATTCGCCTAAATTAATATAAACTGCATTGCCTTCTAAATTTACTGTAATTGGAAAATGCCTATGGCCCATAATCATATAGTCTATTGTACCATATTTTTCTATCAGTTGCGGATAAAAAGCTCTCACCCATTTTTCTTCAAAATCTACATGCTGCTGACCTACTTTTTTACTATTGGCCAACCTACTTTTGCTACTCCAATAATTAGCAATCCCAATTCCTAAATTTGGGTGCAATCTGGCAAATAACCATTGGCAAAAATCACTTCTGAAAAAGTTTTTTAAAATCTTATAGCTGGTGTCTCCACTTCCTAAACCATCTCCATGATGCAAGAAAATTCTTTTCCCATTGCGTTCTAAAATTAACTCATCGCTAACAATAATGGCGCCTAATTCCTTTTTAAAATAATCAAAAACCCACATATCATGGTTTCCTTTAAAAAAATAAATTTTAATTCCGGCATCGCTTAACTCGGCCAATTTGCCTTGTAAGCGAATAAAGCCTTTTGGAATAACAGTGGCGTACTCAAACCAAAAATCAAAAACGTCGCCCATCAGAAAAACCTCTAAAGCATCTGCTTTAATAAAATCTAGCCAAGCCACAATTTTAAGCTCTCTTTCCCTGCTACTTTGGTATGATGGCGCACCTAAATGAAAATCAGAAGCGAAATATGATTTTGTTCTTTTCAATACATTAAATTATGAAGGTTAAAATTATCAAATTATTTGAGAACCATCATTGCTTAAAATTAAGCACTTAGTTTGCAAAAATAAATAGCTGAAATTTCTCATCTCAAAAAATTAAAAAGGCGTAGAATAAAAATTCAAGTCGCGAATACCCTAATTTCCACAAATGCATCCGCTTTAATTTATTACTGCCTTTCAATCAACAAGCAAAACAACCCCTTTTCCAAATTGTTCCTACGCGTCTACTACAAAATACTGTCAATTTAGATGCGCTTCTTATCCTAAATGATTGGTATATCGTATCTTTGCAAACAGGAGAGAATTTAGATGCCGAAAAAGAAATTTTACGATACCGAGTTAAAGCCAGAGAGAGCTGTTTTAGTGGGTTTAATTACCGCCAATCAAACCGAAGAGCAAGAAAAAGAATACTTAGATGAATTGGCATTTTTGGTGGATACTGCTGGTGGAATTACCGAAAAAACTTTTACTCAAAAAATGCAAAAGCCAGAAAGAGCCACTTTTGTTGGAACCGGAAAGCTGGAAGAAATTAGAGATTATGTAAAAGCCGAAGAAATAGATTTAGTGGTTTTTGATGATGAGCTTTCGCCGATGCAATTGCGTAACATTGAGAAAGAATTAGAGGTTAAAGTGCTAGATAGAAGTAATTTAATCTTAGATATTTTTGCCAGAAGAGCACAATCTGCACAAGCTAAAACCCAAGTAGAATTAGCTCAATTGCAATATTTATTACCTCGTTTAACCCGCTTATGGACTCACTTAGAGCGTCAAAAAGGGGGGATTGGTATGCGTGGACCCGGTGAAACGCAAATCGAGAGTGATAGAAGGATGATTAAAGAGAAAATAACCATCCTAAAAGAAAAGCTTAAACTGATTGATAAACAAAACGAAACGCAACGTAAAAACAGAAAAGACTTAGTGCGTGTTGCTTTGGTGGGTTATACCAATGTGGGTAAATCTACCATTATGAATATGCTGTCTAAGTCTGAAGTGTTTGCAGAAAACAAGCTGTTTGCGACTTTAGATACCACGGTAAGAAAAGTGGTTTTTGAAAATGTACCCTTTTTATTATCAGATACTGTTGGGTTTATTAGAAAGCTCCCTCACCATTTGGTAGAGTGCTTTAAATCTACTTTAGATGAAGTGCGTGAAGCTGATATTTTAATTCATGTGGTTGATATTTCTCATCCTAATTTTGAGGATCACATACATACCGTAAATGAAACTTTAAAGGAACTGGGTGCCATTGATAAAGAAATGATTACTGTTTTTAATAAAATTGACAATTACAAGCAGGTAGAAATAGAACAAGATTGGGAAGTTGACCATGAGGAAATTCCTCAAATGACTTTGGCCGACTTTAAACGGAGTTGGATGGCGAAACACAATAGCCCCGCAATATTTATTTCGGCAACAGAAAAAGAAAATATAGATGAATTTAGAGATGCAATTTACGAGCGGGTAAAAGCCGTAAATCAGAAAATTTATCCTTTTAATAATTTTTTATACTAAGTAAGTTTAAAGTGAAAATTGAGAAGTAAAAAGACTTTGAACTTTCAAGTTTGAACTTCCAACTTATAACACAAGAAAATGGAATCAAAGAGACAACAAAAATTTGCCCGAGTAATACAAAAAGATTTAGGAGAGCTGTTTCAAAGAGAAGGTAACAATTTGTTGCCAAATACGATGATTACGGTTACCAAAGTAAGAACTACCCCAGATTTAGGAATTGTTAGGGTATTCTTGAGCTTTTTTAACTCGCCAAATAATGTATTGGCAATAAATACTATTAAAGCGCATACGGCTGAGATAAGATACAACTTAGGTAAAAGGATAAAAGACCAGGTAAGAGGTGTGCCGCAATTGGAGTTTTTTATAGATGACACCAACGAATATGTGGATAGAATGGATAAAATTTTTACCCGCATACATAAAGACGATGAGCCAGAGCAATAATGTATGAAGAAATACATTAGAGAACCCATCAATTTTTTAACGCATGGTATACCTGCGTTGCTGGCTATTCCGGCCACTGTACTTTTAATTAATGAAGCGAATGGCGCTATTCAGGTAGCTTCGGCAATTACTTTTGGGATAGCTATGATTACCCTTTTCTCAATTAGTGCTATTTATCATGGGTTTCCTAAAACCGAATATGGAATCAGGTTTTGGCAAAAATTTGATCATTGCTGCATTTATTTAATGATTGCTGGTTCTTATACGCCTACCACATTAATTGTATTTGAAGGTTGGCTAAAATGGATCATGTTTGCGTTAGTTTGGACCATTGCTTTAGTTGGCTGCCTGCTCAAGATTTTCGATAGATTAAAAAACACCGCCATTTCTTTAACCCTTTATATTGGAATGGGCTGCATTGTGCTGCCACTAATTCACATTATGCTAGAAAAATTACCGCTAGCGGCTTTATATTGGTTGCTTTTGGGCGGTGTGTTTTATTTAGTCGGTACTATTTTTTATAAGAAAGACCGAGCCATGTTTAAGTATTTCCATACGCATGAACTTTGGCATATTTTTGTGGTTTTAGGTGCCAGTTCTCATTATGTTTACAATTTTAAATACTTGATGATTGCTTAATGGCTTCAGAAATTATCAATAAGCTTTTAAAAAAACATCAGCATGAATTTGCGGCAGTTGTAGATTTAGATTCTTCTGAAGAAAAAATTATCCGCTTAAACTTTACCGCTTCAAATACTGCATTAACTGCAGAAATTGTAAATGATACTCAGCTTTTTTCTGAATATATAGAAAGTCAAATAGCTCATCATTCTGCTAAATATGGCGTAGGCGGCTATATGGAAGAACGTACGGTTTATGCAAGAAGCAACCATTTTAACACCCAAGAAGGCGAACCTCGCAGGTTACATTTAGGGGTAGATATTTGGGGAGTAGCAAAAACTCCTATTTATGCCTTTACTGACGCTAAAGTGCATAGCTTTGCCTTTAATGATACTTTTGGAGATTACGGTGCCACTATAATTTTGGAGCATAGTTTAGAAGGAATCACCTTCTTTAGTTTATATGGGCATCTTTCTTTAAAGAGTTTGGAAGGATTAAACCCCGGAAAAATTATTAAGAAAGGAACCGCTTTTTGCGAATTTGGTGTTCCGATAGAGAATGGACATTGGCCGCCGCATTTACACTTTCAATTGATGACAAATATGGAAGACAAAGAGGGCGATTATCCAGGGGTGGCAAAAATCTCTGAAAAAGAGCTTTGGATGCAAAAAATACCTGATGCCAACTTAGTGTTAAACTGGATTTATTAAGACACCTTTTTAAGCGCTTTATCGTTATAAGACTATGATTATCATTTATATAAAAATTTGGATTATTGCTTTTTCCAGTCTCTTTCAAACCGACGACCCTACTTATAAAGGCGGCACAACGGCGTTAAATAATTTCATCTCGTCTAATTTAATTTATCCTAGCTTTTCTAAAAACAATTGCATTCAGGGGACCATTTATGTGGCTTTTCAGGTAGATAAAAATGGCGTTGTTTTTAATAGCCAAGTGCAAAAAGGTTTGGGTGTAGATTTAGATGATGAAGCTTTAAGATTGGTAAGAGTTACCAGTAATAATTGGATAATTCCGACAAACCATAATATAAATACCCGCTTGGTTATTCCCGTTAATTTCTCTTTAAAAAACTACAATTGCAATGAGCGCTCTACTGATCAAATTAAAAACGCCATCGCTTTATATCAAAGTCGTTTAGCTTTAGAGAGGGCGGTTACTAATTACTATAAAAACAAATCTGAAGGAAAAGCAAATGAGCAGAATGAAGCGGAGATTATTGTTTTAAAAACTGAGTTAGGTTTTGATGATAGATTTATCGGTCAGAAATTGAAAGAAGCCAAACAGAAAATAAAACAAGGTGATAAAGAAGGCGCTTGCGAAAGTTTATATTTTGTGAAATACACTGGCTCTAACGCTGCCGATTTATTAATTGCAGAAAATTGCAAATAACTTATCTTCGCATTTATGAAATGGGCTTTACGTTTTTTTGCTTTGTTAGATCTTGTAGCTTTCATTTATTCTTTTGATTTTGGCCTGCTACAACTCAGTTCATTAATGGGAGACCAACCCCAAACTGGAGGTCAGTTTTTTACTAAAATTATTTTCTTATTACTATGGCTTAGTTTATTGATAACAGCAGTTTTATTAGCCATACCAAAGAAATTAGGCGTCATTATTTATTATTTTCAACTGCTTCCTAGATTGCTGTTTTTAGTTTTATCCTTTGGCTTTATCTCCTACATCAGCTATTTTACCAAATGGAATAATCCAGAAAAAATATTAATGCCCATCATCATCTTCGCCGAAATGTTGAGGGTGTATTTTAGTGTGAAGATACAGAGGGAGATGGATTGAGAGTTATTACATTCTCATCCTATCAATTGCCGGGGGTTTAAACCCCCGGCTAATAAAAAGATCAAGAATGGCTTTAGCCAAATTTATTGAACAATGTCATTTTGACCACAAACAAATTAAGGCTCATTTAAATGCTATTTAAAGCTCAATTTTGATATGATTTAAGCTTTAAATTTCAAAATCATATTACATATACAACGTCTATACGGGGAGAAATTAAACCCCACAAACCCATTTTAGAATAAACAGGATTGAAATGACAGCCCGCAATGTGTGATGGAAAGTGGCTAGGGGAAATGAGGACTATAATGGAAAGCCTGACTAGCGAGATGGATAAATTACCGCATTTACTTTTCTAAAAAAAATAATTTCTTTTCTGAAGTCTTTTATCTATGTGATATAAATAGTATTATTGGTACTCAAACCTAAATTTAATTTTTCATGACAGTACAACAATACTCTTTGCAAGACAAAAGCGCAAACCCTGCCCCATTGGGACTACTCGGTTTTGGAATGACTACCGTATTATTAAACATTCACAATGCTGGTTTTTTTGAAATGAATTCCATGATTTTTGGAATGGGAATTTTCTACGGTGGTATTGCTCAAATTATTGCCGGAATTATGGAATCTAAAAAGAACAACACTTTTGGTTTCACGGCATTTATCTCTTATGGTTTCTTTTGGCTAACCTTGGTTGGCTTATTGGTAATGCCAAAACTAGGCTGGATAGACAAAGCCTCTGAAATTTCTATGGCGTATTATTTAGCTATGTGGGGTATTTTTACTTTGTTTTTATTTTTTGGAACGTTTAAAATAAGCAGAGCCTTACAAGTAGTTTTTGGAACGTTAGTGATTTTATTTTTTCTTTTAGCCTATGGCGATGCTACAGGCAATGCAGAAATAAAAATTATTGCAGGTTATGAAGGTATTTTTTGTGGCGCTAGTGCAATTTACACCGGAATGGCTTCTTTATTAAATGAAGTTTATGGCAGAGAAATAATGCCTGTTGGAGCTGTAGAAGCTTAATAAATAATTTTAAACTTAAAGCTCATTTGCCTTATTAAAAAGGTAAATGAGCTTTTTTTATTTATGCCTCAATTTACAATGGCAAATATTTTGCGAAAGCTTTTTCTTTTCTTACCATTATAACGCTTTTCCCTTTTGCTTTTGATATTTTTGCGGCATGTTAAAAGCTAAAACCAGTATTTATAGTTTACAATTTATATTGGTTTGTGTAAGCTCTTT
>JBILPO010000224.1:0-4219 GCA_044373805.1 Pelobium sp. | reverse complement strand
TCTGGAATATTAACCAATAAATATTTTCCTTTATATTCTTGCACTGGCCATCTTAATCGCTCTAAAGAAAGATAAATTTTCTCTCTATCGTCGGCTGATAATTTACTAGTTTCATTTGCTTTATCGTTAATTAATAAGTTCATTAACCTTTGATAAAAACCATTCACAGGTTGTAAATCGCTCAGAAACTTAACTAAGTTTAATTGCTCTAGCGTACGTTGCGCATCAATAATTGCGGGTCTTTTAATAGAAACATAGTAAGTACTAAAGATTGTTTTTGGATTAACAGCGCCATATTTAAGAATATTAGCGTAGTTAATTAATCCATCAGCACTTAATAGTTCTAATTGTGCTAATAATGGATAGCTTTCTTCTACTTTTTTAAATTTTGTTTGCTTAATCTGATCTAAGAGTGCAACTATTTCTTGAGCATGAAAATAATTAGGATCTAAACCATGAAATTCTGCATTTAACAAATACTGACTCAAAGTATCTAATTGTCCGTTGACTAAAAACAAGCCCATTAAGGTTAATCCTTTTTCATCTGCATCATAAATTTTATTTATCCATTTAGGATCATGAAGTTTTGGCTTAAGCTTTACCATTTCTTGTTTAAAAACCTGATAATAGGCTACCGTATCAAAGTCTACGTATTTCTTACTTTTAAAAGCGCTTGCTAAATCCTTTCCAAACTTTTCATGTTTGTTCTTAGAACAGGACAGTATAAATAGAGAAGATATTAATAATAGGACTAGAAATGGTTTAATTCTCATATAGTGTTATTTTTTTTCTAATAATGCAATAGCCATACCTCTAAAGTTAAAATCTTAATAATTCATGATTAACAACAGATAAAAGGTAGATTAGCATTAATAATTACCTTAAAAATATATCTTATGACTATTCAAGTAAATACCGACAATCACATTGAAGGCAAAGAGGAATTGAACACCTACATTAGCAATTTATTTAACGAAAAGTTAGCTCGTTTTGATGCCCATTTAACAAGAATAGAAGTTCATTTAAGCGATGAAAATGGTGGTAAAGCAGGCGCTAATGATAAAAATTGTAACATAGAAGCTCGATTAGAAGGTTTTGATCCGATTTTTGCCAGTGCACAATCTGACCAAACATCTTTAGCAATACATGAGGCCCTACAAAAGATTAAAAGAGGAATTGAACACCATCTTGATAAAGTTAAAGGTTAAAAATAAACCTTATCTAATTAATTCTAATCCTTAAACGGGATTAGAATTAATTATTGAATCATTATTAATCAGCACCTTCCAAGGTATTTTTCAATTAATACCTTAAAAACTTGATTATCCCCCTTAGCTTCTTATATTTGCCAACGTTAATTTCTCTCCGTAGAAATTATTAAAAAAGACATGAAAATAATTTTGAAAACTACACATCATCATCTACATCATCACCATTGCGGTGTTGGTCATTAGAATGTTTTGTATTCAAAACTTTTCCATTCTCATTTGTTAGTCTTTTATTAATAATTAAAAATCTTGAAAACTTTAAAAATTGCTATCCAGAAATCTGGCAGATTAAATGATAAATCTGTAGAACTGTTAAAAAATTGTGGCTTAAATTTCGATAACTATAAAAGCTCATTGATCTCTCCCGTTTCTAATTTCCCTTTAGAAATTTTATTTTTAAGAGATGACGATATTCCCGAATACGTTCAGGATGGTATTGCCGATATTGGTTTAGTGGGTGAAAATGTAATTGCCGAAACCAAAGTAGATGTTGCTTATTTACAACGTTTAGGTTTTGGAAAATGTAACCTAAAGATTGCTATTCCTAATCAAAGTAGCATTCAGGAATTAGCCGATTTAAATGGTAAAGCCATTGCCACATCCTACCCCGTAATTCTCGAAAAATTCTTATCAGAAAATAACATTACATCAGATATTAAAATGATTTCTGGTTCTGTAGAAATTTCTCCGGGTTTAGGTTTAAGTGATGCTATTTTTGATATTGTTTCTACAGGTGGGACATTAAGAAGTAATGGACTAAAACCTTTTATAGATGTGATGTCTTCCGAAGCTATTTTAATAGGTAGAAAAGGAGAAGAAAATAATCTTTTAATTCAAGAATTGATACAAAGAATACAATCTGTTTTAAGAGCAAAAGAAACTAAATATGTGGTTTTAAATGTCTCTAAAGAAAACCTTAATACCGTAATTAAGTTATTACCTGGAGTAAAGAGCCCATCAGTAGTAGATTTAGCTCAAGAAGGTTGGGTGGCTGTACATACCGTTATTCCCGAACGTGATTTCTGGGGGAAAATTAACGAATTAAAAGCCGCTGGTGCCGAAGGTATTGTGGTAATGCCAATAGAGAAAATAATATTGTAGTTGAATAGGTGGTTAGTTTGTTGGTTGTTTAGGCCTAACAAACTAACAAACCAATATCTAACAAACTCAATGAAAACATACAATTACAAAGATTTAAGCAAAGCTGATATTCAAAAACTGATGCTGCGTAATGCTGACACAGCAAATACGATCAGAGAAAAAGTGGAGCAAATTATTACCGAAGTAAAAACTAATGGTGATGAAGCCTTAAAATCTTATGCTCAAAAATTTGATCAGGTGAGTTTAAATTCTTTATTTATTGGTAAAGAAGAAATAGCCAAGCAAGCCAATACCATTAGCATTGAAGTAAAAAATGCAATAAAAGTGGCTTATAACAACATCAAAAAATTCCACGAAACTCAAATTCACAAAGAAGAAAAAATAGAAACTACAGCCGGAGTAGCTTGCTGGCGAGAAGTGAGAGCGATTGAGCGAGTAGGTTTATATATCCCAGGCGGAACAGCGGTTTTACCAAGTACATTTTTAATGCTGGGTATTCCGGCAAAAATTGCAGGTTGTAAAGAAATAGTGGTTTGCTCTCCTCCCCAAAAAGATGGAAATGTAAATGGCTATTTAGCTTTTGTTGCTGAATTACTAGGAATAGAAAAAATTTATTTAGTAGGCGGTGCTCAAGCTGTAGCTGCAATGGCTTATGGCACAGAAAGCATCCCTAAAGTGGATAAAATTTTTGGTCCGGGAAACCAGTATGTAACCATGGCAAAAACATTGGTTCAATCCACTACCAATACCGCTATAGATATGCCTGCTGGTCCTTCAGAAGTTCTGGTCATTGCTGATGAAACTGCCAATCCTATTTTTGTGGCTGCCGATTTATTAGCACAAGCGGAGCATGGCGTTGATAGCCAAGTGGTTTTGGTGAGTTCTTCATTAAGAATTATCGAGGAAACTCAAACTGAATTACAAAAGCAATTGGCCGAATTACCAAGAAAAGATATCGCTGCAAAAGCTTTAGAAAATTCATACACCGTTTTAGTTGACGATTTAAACCAAGCAATGACTTTTAGTAATGATTATGCCCCAGAACATTTAATACTTGCAACTGATCACTGGCAAAAAATTACTGATAAAATCATTAACGCAGGTTCTGTTTTTGCAGGAAATTTAACACCAGAAAGCGCTGGTGATTACGCCAGCGGAACCAACCATACTTTACCAACAAGTGCTTACGCTCGTTCTTATTCGGGAGTTTCTTTAGATTCATTCATCAAGAAAATCACTTTCCAACACATTAGCGAAAGCGGAATAAGAAATTTAGGTCCAAGCATTGAAATTTTAGCAGAGATTGAAGGCTTATATGCTCACAAAAATGCGGTAACGGTAAGGCTTGCTGAAATTAAGGAGTAAGGAATAAATAGTAAAGAACAAGGATTAAAGATTTTAATCTTCAAATTGATTAATTTTCAAATCATCAAATCAAAATCATGTTTGATATCAACAAAGTCATCAGACCAAATATCAAAAACTTAAAACCTTACTCTTCTGCAAGAGACGAGTTTAAGGGTGAAGCTTCCGTATATTTAGATGCCAATGAAAATGCATTTGGCTCTCCACTTTCTCAAAATTACAATCGTTATCCAGATCCAATGGCTTATGATGTGAAAATGGAACTGAGTAAAATTAAAGGTGTGCCGGCAAGAAACATTTTTGTTGGAAACGGAAGTGATGAAGCCATTGATATTCTTTTCAGAAGTTTTTGTAACCCTGGTGTAGATAATGTGATTATTGTCCCTCCTACTTATGGCATGTATGAAGTTTCGGCAAACATCAATGATGTGCAATTAAAAAGAGTAAATCTTACTGCAGATTATCAGCTTAATTTAGAGGGAATT
>JBILPO010000223.1:0-4221 GCA_044373805.1 Pelobium sp. | reverse complement strand
AAGGAAATTTGCCTGTTATCTGCAAAAATGTCTTTTCTAAAAAGAAAAAGGAAAACCATTAAAAGAGAAATCACCATTGCCACTAACAAAAATTGCCCTGCTAATACAAAATTTCTATCTCCGCTAACGCTAGAGCCCTCTTCATAGCTGATACGCAATGATTCTAGCTTTTGAAAAGACTCTTCATTGATAGAATTTCCTTTTGCTATAATCAATTCTCCTTTTTGCACCATTCCTCTGGTAGAAGAAACATTTTCTACAGCTTGCTTTTCTAATTTCTCGGTAAACCGCTCATTATAAATAACATTAGGCGTTATTCTATCTTTAATCACCGATAAAAGGATACTGGTTTCTGCCTCCTTTTCTTTAGCTACAAGTTCGGCAACTGCAGCCGTTGCCGAAACCTGAGTATATAAACTTGAGGTACTTAATTGCTCTTCTACCCTATTTCTTAGTAAAGAAATAACATATTGATCACCGTCTCTTTGATATTTTTTATTTAAACCAATTACCCCTCTTTCGTAAATATCTCTCAAAATTTTGGTCCCTAAATTAAAATTCAGTTCCTTTTCTTTTCCGTCTTTTAGTCCGGCATTTTTCCATTTTACCTCAAAATCTGATTGATACTGGCTAATTTGATTCTCCACAATCTTATTATCCAACTCATAAACAGGTAAAACAAACTTTAAGATACTTTCTTTATCGTTTTTAATCTCCTCCAAATTTTTTCTGATAGAAAAATTATATGGTGAAACTAAATCTTCATGCAACCAAACATGACCCTTTTCAAATTCATACTTAAATCGGGGTTGTTTTGGGAGAACGACAGTAATAATAAGGATACTCAAACCCATTAAAATATACTTAATCACAGATGTATATTTTCTATAAATTAATTTACCCGAGTCTCTTCTTATTTTAGCCACTTTATTCTTATTTATTCAAATATATGTTTTTTATAAAAGCTGAGTTATATTAATGATAATTTGGGCGTTTTAACACGCTGTCCACTATATCTTTTTGGAAAAAACCCAAAAAGGATGCCGTTCCCATCATTAACGCTCTCGAAAAAAGTAAAACCCAATCTAATAAAACTCAATTTTAAGGTATTAAAAATTGATAAATAGTAACATCACAATATTTAATATCTTAGTAAAATCAATCAAATCTTAAAAACATGCATTTAGAAAAAGAAATTAATCCCCCATCAGGCTATTTAACATTCGTAACTTTTTTAGTTTTATTAGCCGTTAGTGTCTATCTTTTTTTTATCCACCAAATTGCCGCTGGTGCAATCCTCTCTATCATTAATCTTATTTTATTGTTGCCTGGCTTAATCATCATTAATCCAAATGATGCCCGAGTGCTTGTGCTATTTGGTAAATATGTTGGGTCGGTAAAAAAAGACGGCTTCTTTTGGGTAAATCCCTTAACCACAAAAAGAAAAATCTCTTTAAAGGCAAGAAACCTAAATGGCCAACAATTAAAAGTAAATGATTTATTAGGTAACCCTATAGAAATTGCTGCAGTAATTGTTTGGCAGGTAAAAGATACTGCTAAAGCAGCCTTTGCCGTAGAAGATTATATGCAATATGTAAATATACAAAGTGAGGCCGCAGTAAGGCATTTAGCTAATACTTTCCCCTACGACACCATGGAGGATGACCATACCGGAATAACCTTAAGAGACGGAGCCGACCAGGTAAACAAAATATTGGAAGAAGAATTAAACAACCGACTGGAAAGAGCCGGAATAGAAATTATTGAAGCCCGAATTTCTCACTTAGCTTATGCCCCAGAAATTGCCAGCGCAATGCTACAAAGACAACAAGCTTCAGCAATTATATCTGCCAGAAAACTAATTGTAGAAGGTGCTGTAGGGATGGTAAACCTGGCTTTAAAAAGATTGAGTGAAGAAAACATTGTAAAATTAGATGAAGATAAAAAAGCCGCTATGGTTTGTAATTTATTAGTAGTGCTTTGCAGCGAAAGAAATGTGACCCCCGTAGTAAATACAGGTTCTTTATAATTAAGAAAGCCTATTACTGGCTTTCTGGCAAGTAAAATTATCGTTATAGGCTCTAATTAAACTAGAGCCTATTCTTTTACGTTGTGTTTAATAACTAATTTGCACCACCAATTATTTATTCAGAAAAAATTTATGAAAGAAGTTTATATCGTTTCTGCCATTAGAACACCTATTGGTAGTTTTGGCGGCAGTTTATCATCATTTACAGCAACACAATTGGGAGGTTTTGCAATAAAAGCTGCGGTAGAAAAGGCAGGTATTACGCCACAGCAAGTTCAAGAAGTTTACATGGGCAATGTGCTATCTGCAAATTTAGGTCAGGCACCTGCCACACAAGCGGCAAAATTTGCTGGCTTACCTGATGTACCCAATACCACTATTAATAAAGTATGTGCATCTGGCATGAAAGCCATTATGTTGGCTGCACAAAGCATTGCCTTAGGAGATCAAGATATTGTTGTTGCCGGAGGTATGGAAAGCATGAGTAACGTTCCTTACTACTTAGATAAAGCTAGAAATGGCTATAAATTAGGTAACGGACAACTCACAGATGGATTAATAAAAGATGGACTTTGGGACGTTTATAATGACTACCACATGGGCTCTGCAGCAGAACTTTGCGCTTCAGAATGTCATATAACTAGAGAAGAACAAGATGCGTATGCCATAGAATCATACCATAGATCTCAAAAAGCCATTGCTGATGGGAAATTCAAATCAGAAATTACAGCATTGGAAATCAAAGACAAAAAAGGAAATACCACTTTAATAGAACAAGACGAAGAACCTGCAAACGTTAAATTTGATAAAATTGCTGGCCTTAGACCTGTATTTAAAAAAGACGGAACGGTTACGGCAGCAAATGCTTCTAGCTTAAATGATGGCGCTTGTGCTTTGGTACTGATGAGTAAAGAAAAAGCAGAAGAATTAGGAATCAAACCATTGGCTAAAGTTTTGGCTTACGCCGATGCTCAACAAGCGCCAGAGTGGTTTACCACGGCTCCAGCAAAAGCAATTCCATTAGCACTTAACAAAGCTGGTTTAAAAACTACGGATATCGATCTTTTCGAAATTAACGAAGCCTTTTCTGTAGTATCATTAGCTAACAATAAAGAATTGAATTTAGATGCACAAAAAGTAAATGTAAATGGCGGTGCGGTATCTTTAGGTCATCCGCTAGGTTCGTCAGGTGCTAGAATTGTGGTGACTCTTATTCATGCTTTAAATCAAAATAATGGTAAATTAGGCGTTGCAGGTATTTGTAATGGCGGTGGTGGTGCTAGTGCAATTGTTATAGAAAATTTACGTTAACAACATTTATGAAGAAACTGGCTTTATTGCTTTTCTTATTATTCATCAAATCATCATTTTGTGTAGCACAAAGCAAAATGATGATTTTTGAAGATTCTCTTAAAAACTTAGGTTTAACTTTCAGTAGTGATACTATCCAAGAAAACCGGACGCAAGCAAACTACGCTTTCATTAAAATATTAGTCAATTCTTTAAAAGAGAAAAACTCCTTTAACTATCCTTTTCAGGATATTCAAGATTTTGTTTCGGTAAAAAAATCTGAAGACAATAAGTTTAGAATATTTTCATGGTTTACTCAAAATGATGACGGTTCTTACCGATATTTTGGAGCCATCCAAATGAATAACCCAACTAAATTAGAACTTTATCCGCTGTTAGATAATACACAAAGTTTAAAGACCTCCCTCTCAATTTCAGACACAACACTAACTACAAATCAATGGTATGGAGCGGCTTATTACCACATTTTACCTGTTTTAGGAATTAAAGATCCTTACTATATCTTGTTTGGCTGGAAAGGAAAAAATATGGAAACCAGTTCTAAAATTATTGAAACACTTCGGTTTAAAGATGGTAAACCCGAGTTTGGGATAGCAGTTTTAGAAAATGCACCAAAATCTAACTACTTTTCTAAACGCGTAGTCTTTAATTATACAAAAGAAGCTTCTATGATGTTGAGGTATGCTAAAGACGATAAATTAATTGTATTTGACCATTTAGTAGCTTCAAATGATCAATCAAAACAATTAACAGACCTTTATGCACCTGATCTTTCTTATGATGGTTATAAGTTTAAATTTGGGAAATGGATTTATCAAGAAAACTTAAAACTCAAAAACTTACCCGAAGAAAGTGATGATTTTTTTATTGATCCGGCAAAA
>JBILPO010000222.1:0-4229 GCA_044373805.1 Pelobium sp. | reverse complement strand
AATTTTGAAGAAAAATATAAAATCGTTACCGGCACCAAAAGCTTTATCCATGAAGCCTTTATTAACTAAGGCGCCAAAAACAAAGTTTGCACCCGCATCAGAAAAACTAAGAATTTTTGTTACTCCATTGCCTAGTTTACTAAATAGTAGTTGACCAAAAGGAACTTTTAAGATAAATAGCGCTAAGCCGAGTTGAATAGAAAGCCCAGTGAAGACTAATCTGTAATTTATTGCCTTTCTGTTGTTGGATAATAAAAAAGCGATACCTAAAATAAGTGCGATACCAATAAGACCGGTGAATCTTTCCATAAAGAAAAAAAAGTTCTGTTTAGATTGCTAAGATGATAAAAAGGAACGAAAAAATAAATTTTATAAAAATTTAAGACGTTTTTCTTTTGTTTAGCTCATCTCTAATTTTGGCTGCTTTTTCATAAGCCTCTTCATTTAAGGCTTCTTGTAGTTTTGATTGTAGTTCTTCTGGACTTAAAGAAGTGAAATTTTGAACCGCAGTTTTTGATTCTTCAACAGGTTCAATGTTATCAAGAAATACAAAATCATTTCCTTCAATTACAATTCCGGCTGATGCTAAAATAAATTCGTAGGTATAAATTGGACATTCAAATCTAACCGCTAAAGCGATAGCGTCAGAAGTACGGGCATCAATTTCTAAATCTTTTTTACCATCAGTACAAATCAATTTACTGTAAAATATGCCATCTACTAAATTGTAGATAATGATTTCTTTAATGCTAATTTTATAAGCTTCGGCGAAAGCTTTAAAAAGATCATGGGTTAATGGCCTGCTTGGGGTCATTTTTTCTATTTCAATAGCGATGGCTTGAGCCTCAAATCCCCCAATTATAATTGGAAGCCTTCTTCTGCCTGTTACTTCGCCTAAAACCAAGGCATAAGCACCTGATTGCGTCTGGCTGTAAGAAAGGCCTATAATGTCTAATTTCAGTTTTTTCATTGTATATGTAGATTTAAAACAGAGTATAAAATATTTATACCCTGTTTTAAACTATGTAAATTTAAGCATTAGCTTTTAAAGATTTAACAGCTTCAATCATTTTTGGAACAATTTCAAAGGCATCACCTACAATTCCATAATCTGCAACTTTAAAAAATGGTGCTTCGGGGTCTTTATTTATCACTACTATTACTTTAGATGATGATACTCCAGCCAAATGTTGTATAGCGCCTGATATACCAATTGCAATGTAAAGGTTTGGACTGATGGCAATTCCGGTTTGCCCAACATGTTCTGAATGTGGCCTCCAATCTGCGTCTGAAACGGGTTTAGAACAAGCTGTTGCTGCGCCTAAAAGGTTAGCTAATTCTTCTACCATGCCCCAATTTTCAGGACCCTTTAAGCCTCTTCCAGCACTTACTACCAATTCAGCATCAGGTAATGAAATTTTATCTGTAGCTCTAACAATTTCTTTAATCATGGTTCTAAAATCAGAAGCTTTTGCTTCAAAACTAAAGTTTTCTACAGTTGCCGAAGTGCCACCCTCTACCACTTTATAGGAGTTTGGAGTTAAAGAAATTACTTTGTTTTCTGATTGCATTTCTACTAAAGCGAAAGCTTTGTTAGAAAAAGCAGTTTTTTTGACAATAAATTTACCTCCATCTGTTTGTGGCAATTCAATTGCGCCATCAGCAACGGCGGCTTCTAACTTTACACCTATTCTTGGCGCTAGTCCCTTTCCAGAAAAAGAGTTAGATAACACGACTACGTTTGCGTTCTCTTTTTTTGCGGCTTCGGATATAATAGAAGCGTAAGCTTGGTTTACAAAGCTTTTTAATTGATCGTTGTTAATAGTAAGCACTTTTGCAGCGCCATATTTTCCTAAATTTTCTAAATCGGCTGTAGCTACATTTCCTATAGAAATGGCTACTAAATTTGTATTGAGTTGATTGGCTATTGCCTTTGCATAAGAAACAGCTTCAAATATTGATTTTTTGAATTTGCCTTCGGCATTTTCTACATATACTAAAACAGACATAATACTTCGTTTAAATGGTTTTAAATAATTATTAAATAACTTTTGCCTCGCTATGTAATAAGTCTATTAATTTTTCTGGATCAGTATCGTCAACAAGTTTTACTGTTCCTCTTGGGGCAGGTGTTTCAAATTTAACGATCTCTGATAATTTTTTTACTTCAACGGCTTCAACCACAATTAATGGTTTTGTTCTGGCAGACATAATGCCTCTCATGTTTGGGATTTTCCACTCAGCAACACCTTCAGCAGTACCCGCTACAAACGGAAAAGGAATGCTTAAGACTTCTTTACCACCTTCAATTTCTCTTTCAACAATAGCCGTATTTCCATCAACATCTAATTTTTTAATAATAGAAACGGATGGGATGTCTAGCAATTCGCCCAACATAGCGGCCACTTTTGCGCCATTATAATCTATAGATTCTCTTCCGGTTAAAATTATATCAAAGCCTTTATCTTTTGCAAATGTTGCAATTTGATAAGCCACAAAGTAAGCATCGCGGGCAACCGCATTAATTCTTACAGCGTCTGTAGCGCCAATAGCTAACGCTTTTCTTATGGTAGGTTCTGTGGCTACTTCACCAACGTTAATTACTGTTACCGTTCCATTACCGTTATCTGTAAGCTCAATAGCTCTTGATAATGCAATTTCATCATAAGGATTTAATACAAACTGCACACCAGCCTGATTAAATTCAGTATTATCATTGGTAAAAGTTATTTTTGTGGTTGTATCCGGTACGTTACTTATACAAACTAAAATTTTCATATGATTATGATTTTTTTCAAATTTAAATAATTAAGCCAATATTAAAATGATTGTAAACAGATTAGAACGCTTGCTAGAGTTTCATGAAAATGAGCCTAATGACCCATTCTTAAAATATGCTTTAGCAACCGAGTATCTAAGATTAAATAACCACGAAAAAGCATTATGGTTTTATTTAGAATTGGTAAACAAATATACAGATTATGTAGGAACTTATTACCATTTAGGTAAATTGTACGAGTTGTTAAAACAGCCTGAAGAGGCCTTAAAAGTATATGAACAAGGTATTGTAGTTGCAAAAAAGATAAAAGATCAACACGCTTTAAATGAATTGTTGGGTGTTTTTAATAGCTTGCAGGATGAACTTTATGAATAAGTGATTTGAAAATAAGACGTTTAATATTTTTAAGAGATGTTTTGTGGTTTATGCTCACTTCTTTTGGTGGGCCTCAAGCTCACATTGCAATTTTATTAAATGATTTTGTAAAAAAACGAGCTTATGTAACAGAAGATGAATTAATGGAATTATATGCGCTTTCGCAGATATTACCGGGTCCATCATCTACCCAAACTTTAATAGGGATTGCGTATAAATTTGGTGGTTTTTTTTTAGCAATTATTACATTTTTTATTTGGGCATTACCCTCTGCAGCAGTAATGTGCTTAATTGCAATTAATTACAAAACGTTTTCTTTAAATCCAGAATTTGTAAAAATACTTTCGTTTATACAACCTATAGCCATTGGAACGGTAGCTTTTGCAGCTTATTCTTTTGCTAAAAGTATATTAAAATCAGAAATCAGTATTATTTTAACGGTTTGTTCTGTTGCTGCCAGTTTAATTTTAAGAAGTCCTTATGCTTTTCCTTTATTGATACTTTTGGGAGGCATCATTAGCTCGGCAATAGAAGCCAAGCCTGAAGAAAATGAATTTAGAGTAAGGTTATTTTCAAATATCAACACTAGAAAAGTTGCTTATTTTATTGGTATACTACTTTTCTTTGCTTTGCTTGGAGCTGTCATTAATAGAACATCTCCTTTTAGTTTGCCTATCAGGCTTTTTGAAAATTTTTATCGTAACGGAATTATCATTTTTGGAGGAGGGCAAGTGTTGGTTCCGTTAATGTACACCGAGTTTGTAGATGTAAAACATTATTTATCTGGACAAGAATTTTTATCGGGTTTTGCTTTACAGCAGATGATACCTGGACCAACGTTTTCATTCACTTCTTTTTTGGGGGCATTAACTTTAGGGAACCAAGGTTACGGTATTACTGGGCAAATTTTAGGTAGTCTAATAGCAGTTATTGGAATAAACGCTCCGGGTATAATTTTAATTCTTTTTATTGTTCCTTTTTGGAATGATTTAAAAAGAATTACACGAATAAAAAAGTCTCTAAGTGGAATTAACGCTGTTGCTTTAGGTTTTATGATTGCAGCTTTTTTTCTTTT
>JBILPO010000221.1:0-4242 GCA_044373805.1 Pelobium sp. | reverse complement strand
TTTTAGATATGGGTATCAATAGCGGCAGAAAACTAAAATCTTTCTATTCCTTTGGCTGGTTCCCGTTGATTTTTGCAATACTAATTCCATTGCTTAACGGATGTGTTTTTGCAATATTAAGTTCTTTAGTTACGTCAGATATTGCTAACAGATTTATCTTCGCAATTTTAGCAGCAAGCGCTTCTTATATTGCCGTTCCTGCTGCCATGAAAATAACAGTGCCAAAGGCAAATTTGGGTCTATTTTTACCCATGGCGCTCGCTGTAACTTTTCCAATAAATATTACTATTGGAATGCCCATATATTTCTTAATTGTTCAAAATTTTTGATAGAATTTACCCCAATAACTGCCCACAGGCTTAAATCTTGGATGGATAAATTCTATCAAAAATTGATTATTTAAATTTTCCAAATAAAGCTTTCAGCTTATCCTGCATATCCCCTTCTACGGCTTTAGGCTCTTCTTTCTTTACAAATACTGGCTTTTTAACTACCGGCTGCGGATTAGCTTTTGGTTTTTGCTGAGGTTTTGGCGCATCTTTCTTAACATCTCCTCCGCTTTTCATGCTCAAAGAAATCCTTTTACGAGCAGCATCTACTTCCACTACGGTTACTTGTACCCTTTGCGAAACTTTTACCACTTCATTTGGATTAGAGATAAATCTATCGGCCATTTGACTTAAATGTACCAATCCATCTTGATGAACACCTATGTCTACAAAAGCACCAAAATTGGTAATATTGGTTACAATACCGGGTAATTTCATTCCGGCTTTTAAATCATCAATTTTGTTGATGCCCTCAGCAAATGAAAAAGCTTCAAATTGTGCTCTAGGATCTCTACCGGGCTTAGCCAACTCCGTAATAATATCTTTTAAAGTGGGCAAACCTACCGTTTCAGAGGTATATTTTTTAAGGTCAATTTGCTTTCTTAATAGATCATCTTTCAATAAATCCGCTACTTTGCAATTTAAATCTTTAGCCATTTTCTCTACTAAAGCGTAGCGCTCTGGGTGAACAGCACTGGCATCAAGCGGATGATCGCTATTTCTGATTCTTAAAAACCCTGCTGCTTGTTCAAAAGCTTTATCGCCTAAACGAGCTACCTTTTTTAAGGCGTTTCTATTTTTAAAAGCGCCATGTAAATTTCGGTATTCTACAATATTTTGCGCCAATTGCGGACCTAAGCCAGATACGTAAGCTAAAATTTGCTTAGACGCCGTATTCAACTCTACTCCAACAGCATTTACACAACTGATCACCGTATCATCTAATGATGTTTGCAATTTATTTTGATCAACATCATGCTGGTATTGGCCTACGCCGATAGATTGAGGGTCTATTTTAACCAACTCGGCTAAAGGATCCATCATTCTTCTACCAATAGAAACTGCGCCTCTAACGGTAATGTCATGATCTGGAAATTCTTCTCTTGCGGTTTCTGATGCCGAATAGATAGAAGCGCCACTTTCATTCACCATCACCACCAATACATTTTCTAATTGTTGTGCTTTTACAAAATCTTCGGTTTCTCGACTAGCTGTTCCGTTGCCAATGGCAATGGCTTCTATCTGATATTTTTGCACTAAAAACTTTAAGGTTTGTGCCGCTTCTTTAGCTACCCCAGCTCCGGTATGCGGGTAAATAGTGGTGTTTTCTAATAGCTTGCCTTGTTTGTCTAAACAAACCAATTTACAGCCGGTTCTAAAACCTGGGTCTAATGCCAACACGTTTTTTTGCCCAATGGGAGCTGCCAATAATAACTGACGGGCATTTTCGGCAAAAACTCTAATGGCTTCTTCATCTGCCGCTTGTTTAGATTTTAAGCGAGTTTCTGTTTCCATAGAAGGTTTTAGCAACCTTTTGTACCCGTCTTCTATGGCTAACTGTACTTGTGCTGCTTTTGAGTTATTGGCTTGGATAAAATTTTGAGTTAAAACACGAATAGCGTCTTCCTCTTCTGGAAGTGCATCTAACTTTAAAATCAACTCTTTTTCTCCTCTTCTAAGCGCCAAAACTCTATGTGAGGGCGCCGTTTTTACAGGCTCGCTCCAGTCAAAGTAATCTTTATATTTAATGCCTTCTACTTCTTTTCCCTTGATTACTTCAGATTTGTAAATCCCTTTTTCAGAAAACAAGGTTCTGATTTTGACTCTAGCTTCTGTATTTTCCGAGATCATTTCGGCAATGATATCTCTTGCTCCTTGTAAAGCTTCAGCAACAGAGTTTACTCCTTTTTCTGTATCAATGAAATCTGAGGCTTCCTGTTCTGCATTGTTTTTATCCTGAGCTAAAATCTGAAGGGCTAAGGGCTCTAATCCTTTTTCTCGGGCAACCGAAGCCTTAGTTTTTCTTTTAGGCTTATAAGGCAAATAAATGTCCTCTAAAAGAGTCATGGTTTCTGCTTTTAGTATCAGGCTTTTTAATTCGTCGGTTAATTTGCCTTGCTCCTCTATAGATTTTAAAATAGCTTCTTTTCTTTTTTCTAACTCTTTTAACTGATTAATTCTATCTCTTATAGCCGCTATTTGCACTTCATCCAAACTACCTGTCATTTCTTTTCGGTATCTGGCTATAAAGGGGATGGTTGCTCCATCGTCTAATAATTGGATAGTGGTGTTCACCTGTTGATAGGCTATCCCTAACTCTTGTGCTATTTGTAAATTAAATTTCTCCATATCGTTTCGCTACGCGAAGATGTGAATAATGATATCAATATAAAAAGAGAGTGGAAAGATTTTGAATCTAAATTTTATGCGGCAGGGTAATTGTATTCTGAGTAAAAAAATTATACCTCATCCAAAATAATATTCATAGATGAAAAAGTTAACATTCAACATCTTGTTTTTTAGTGTGATAAGCCTAGGCTTAGCCACTTCTTGCAACAGCAATACCTCAAGCGCTAAAGAACCTGAAATCACCAAGATGGATTCGGTAAGAGATTCTCTTGAAAAATCTGAGAAAGAAGTTGCAGAGCAGATAGAAAAAGTGCAACAATCACTAAAAGAAGTAGATAAAGAATTTCAAGCTAAAAATTAACATGATGAAACTAGGATATATATTTAGTGTAGCCATAATACCATTTTTGGTATTAGGTAGCGTAAGCTTTGATCAAGGTCAAGGTCAAAAGAAAAATGGGAACGGAAACGGCAGCAAAGAAAAAGTCCGAAACGAACAATCATCTAAAAATAAAAATGAAAGAGATCATAATGACGATCAAGATGATGATAAAAACGAAAATCGCGGGAAGCAATTCAGTAAAAACATGGATAAGGGAAAATATAACCCCCAAGGCCGTAAAGATGAAAAGCGAGATAACACCCAATGGCGTGTAGAAGAAAGATGGAATGAAGGCAAATGGGATGATAACCGATTTGATGCCAGAATGAAAAAATTAAAAGGTTATAAAAAATCTAACTGGGTAAATAGCACCTACTACCCAGGTGTAATATGGTTTACTGGCAATAATGATTATTACAACAATAAAGGACCAAAAGGCAACAAAAAAGTTTCTATTTGCCACCAAACAGGCGGAAATTATCCAGTGATGATTAACGTATCAGAAAACGCTGTAAAAGCTCATTTAAACCACGGTGATTACATAGGCGAATGTAGAGATTTTGACAGAAGCCGTTACAGCGATAATTACTGGAATACCAGAAATAACTATTACAACCAATATACCTCAACAACAGAAACACTATCTTTTGGGGAGCAAATATTAGCTATCGCTATAGAAAAATTAACAGGCGCCAGAAGCAATTTAGTGCCTTTAAGATCTACCCTGCAAGAAGATGAATTAAGAAGAAAAGAAGCTGCAATTATTAATTTGCAAAATGATGTATATAACCTACAAAACTCATTAGCTAGAAGTAATGAGCAAGTTGGCTTACAAGTCAATTTAAAGTTTTAATGCCATTGGCACAAAACAAAAAAAGCTGCTCAAAAAAGCAGCTTTTTTTATGTCTAATTAATAATTCCTTAAAAAGTATAGCCTAAACTTAAGCCAGCGTAATAGGGAACGAAAAAATCTTTATTGAAAATAGGGGTAAAACCACCTCTAAAAGAAAAACCACTTTTTTCTGGTTGCACCCTATACATAAAACTCATAGTGCCAATTACGGTACTTCCAGTGCTATCAAATAGGTCACCTCTTAAATAAGTTGCTCCCAAACCCACCTCAAAGAATTTATTTCCATCACCCAATAAATAGTTTAGAGAAGCAGGAATAGTTAAGATGCT
>JBILPO010000220.1:0-4248 GCA_044373805.1 Pelobium sp. | reverse complement strand
CCAACAAGAGTTGCAGGAGATGTAATGAATTATTTTAGTAATGCTTACACAGAAATTGCAGGTACAGACTGGAACCCAAACTGGGGTCAATCTACCGTAGCTACAGAGATTTCAGTTGCTGGAAATGCAACTCGAAAAATGGCAAACTTAAATTATCAAGGAGCTCAATTTGTAACTGCACAAAATATTTCAGCAATGACCTCACTACACCTTGATGTATGGACTCCAGATTGTAATTCCTTTAAAGTATCTTTAATAGATGGAGGAGAAAATGCAGTGACTTTGTCTCCAACACTTTCAGGTTGGAATAGTTTTGACATTCCATTATCAAGCTATGCAGGTCGCGACTTAGCTGCAATTATTCAATTCAAATTTGAATCAGTTACTCCAGGAACAACAGTATACTTAGACAATATTTATTTCTGGAAGGCTGCTACTTTACCTGTAAGTTTAACAGAATTTAAAGCTACTAAAAATGGAAATAGTACTTTATTAAATTGGAGAACCGAGTCTGAATCAAATAATAAAGGTTTTGGTGTAGAACGTAGTGAAAATGGCATTGATTGGACTCAAATTCAGTTTGTGAACGGGAATGGAACTACTTCAAGTACTAAATACTATTCTGCAACAGACAACAATCCAATAAATGGTTTAAGTTATTATCGTTTAGTACAAGTAGATAATGATGGAAAACAAACCAATTCTGCTGTTTTATCTGTTAAATTTTCTTTTGCTGAACAAATCGCATTATCATTTTATCCAAACCCTGCAAAAAATAGTTTAACTGTATCTCTAGATAAAATAGAGAATAATGATGCTACTTTAGAATTAATTAACATTGAGGGTAAAAAAATAAAGACTCTTCATGTAAACAAGCAAGATTCTAACCGCAACATTACATTAGATATAAAAGATTATAATAAAGGAACTTACCTTTTAATCTTAAAAGATGGTACTAATTCAAAAACTAGTAAACTATTAATAGATTAAGATTTTTTTATTGAATCTGGTAATAGCAAAAAAGCTTCTCCTAAAATTAGGGGAAGCTTTTTTTATTAATTATAATACAGAAATAGCTGATTTATGATTCTTTCTAACCAAATGACTCAAAAAATAGTTGCTATATATACTTGAGCGAATACAAAGACAAATTATTTTCAGAATTTCAATTAACAATTTCTAAAAAGCCATTATTGTTGCAGTAAGAATAATTGTTTTAATTCGATAATAATTATAACTAATATTTTGACTAGTGTTAAAAAACTAAACATCGTCACCCAATGCACCTTTATAGCTAAGTCAATATTAAATTAATGCAAGACCAGAGAACTAAACATAAAACCTAAAAAAATTAAGATTTACATATAAAAATTGATTTCAGATTATGAACACTAAAATCATCAAAATTTAATCAAATCCCTTTATTAGGGAGTGTCCCAATTTTCATTCGGGGCTCTGAATACACAAACTTTATATAAGCTCATAAAGAGTTTTTTTTATTTTAAGGTGTTTTCTATTTTGCTCTCCCATCAAAATCCTAAACAAGACATTCCCTAATCAATATTTCATCATTTATCATAAATAGTTTTTTCTTAAGCTTATTAATTAGGATATTTAGCCTAAATGAATGTTTCTGCCAAAACCCTTAAATGGGCATTAAGATTTTACCCTCCTTTATTTTTTCAAAGAATTTGGGTAGTTAAATTCGGAACCGATTTTAAAACGGTGGAAGTTAAAATCAACAAAAGTATTTTAAACATCAACTTCAATAAATCTATTTTTGGCGGAACCATTTTTAGCGCTACCGATCCATTTTATTCTATATTATTTGATCAGGTTTTAAGTTTGAGAGGTTTTAAAAGTAGAGTTTGGCTAAAAAGCGCTAGCATTCAATATTTAAAACCAGGCAGAAGCCATCTTTATTTTAAAATTGAAATTAGTGATGAAGATATTGCCGAAGCTGAAATAGCTTTAATTAAAATTGGAAAATTTGTAAAAACTTATAAAATAGACTTATTTGATGCCGAGGGCATTATTTGTGCAACCGCCATTAATGAAGTCTACATCAGAAATATTTTCCATGGAGAACAACATACCGTGGCCTATTAAATGAAAGCAAACGTATTTATAAATGATAAATCTTATTTATCCAAGGGCTTTTTAATTAGTACTGATAAATCTTATTTAGACTTTGATTTTATCTTTAACTTTTTAAATCATCAGTCTTACTGGGCTAAAGGAATTTCTAAAGAAAAGCTGCAAATAGCTATTCAGGAATCAGTTTGTTTTGGCATTTATTATAAACGGCAACAAATTGGCTTTGCCAGAGTAATTAGTGATAAAAGCACTTTTGCTTATTTGGCTGATGTTTTTATTATTGCGACTTACCGAAAACAAGGTTTATCTAAATGGTTAATACAAACTATTTTGGCTAACGCCGATTTTAAAGACCTTAGAAGATGGTTATTGGCTACAGCCGATGCTCATGATTTATACAAAAAATTTGGTTTTGAGCCTTTAAACCAACCCGATAGGTTTATGCAAATATTTACGCCCTACGCTAACACTCCGTAAACATGAATAGACTAAAAGCTTATCAGGTTAAACAGATGATTTGGCAAGGGGAAGGGGTGAATTTAGATTTCAAAAAAACCATTACATCCTGTGAAAAAATAGCCAAAACCATGGTCTCCTTTGCTAACAATAAAGGTGGTAAGCTTTTTATTGGTGTTGCAGATGATGGTACTATTAAAGGAGTAAAATCTGAGGACGAAGAAAAATACATGATAGAAAAAGCAGCCACCTTTTTTGCTAAACCCATGTTAGAGCCCATATTTGAAGAAGTTTATATAGACGATAAAATGGTTTTGGTAGTTGATATTCCACAAAGCGACGTAAAACCACACTATGCTTTGGCTGATGATCAAAAATGGTGGGTTTACATTAGAGTAAAGGATAAAAGTGTGCTAGCCAGCAAAATAGTGGTTGATGTTTTAAAAAGAGAGCATCAACAAGATGGCGTTTTAATAGAGTACTCTTCTAAAGAAAAAGCTTTATTAGAATATTTAGAACAAAACGATAGAATTACTCTTAAAGAATATGCAGCTTTGCTTAATCTTTCAAGAAGAAGAGCTTCCAGAATTTTAGTAACTATGGTATTAGCCGGAGTGGTCAGAGTGCATACTACTGAGAAAGAAGAATTTTACACCGCCAGTTAACGGCGCAAAAATATGTTAAAACCTATTTATCAAAAGTTTAAACCTTATTACAAGGAAAATTTAACCTTAGCCATTCCTGTTGTAATTTCACAATTAGGTCATACTTTGGTACATACCGCAGATAGTGTTATTGTAGGGCAATTTGCAGGCACCATTCCACTGGCAGCTGTTTCTTTAGTAAATAGTATATTTATGGTGGTTATGGTAGTGGGAATTGGAATTTCTTATGGCCTCACTCCTCTTATAGCACAAGAAAACGGCAGAAATAACCATGCAGAATGTGGGCGAATGTTAACCAACAGCTTGCTCCTTAACGTTATTTTTGGTTTTCTGCTGTATGGCATTATTTATTTTGGTTCTGTTTTCGCAATGGATCACATGAATCAATCACCAGAAGTGGTGATACAATCTAAACCTTACATGGAATTACTGGGATTTTCTATCATTCCATTAATGGTTTTTCTCACTTTTAAACAATTTGCAGAAGGCTTAGGCTTTACCAAACAAGCCATGATGATTTCTATATGGGGAAACGTCATCAATATTGTTCTCGGAATTATTTTTGTGAAGGGAATGTTTGGCATCCAGCCCATGGGCGTAGTTGGCGTAGGTTACAGCACCCTCATAGACCGTTCTTTAATGGCAGTGGTAATGGTTATTTATATATTTAAGTCTAAACATTTTAAAGGTTATCTAAGAAATTTCACACACAAGCATTTATCCAAATATTACATTAAGAGAATTTTTAAACTGGGCGCTCCTACCGCATTACAATATACTTTTGAAATCAGTACTTTTAGTGGTGCAGCCATTTTAATTGGCACTATTGGTGCCGTAGAACAAGCTGCACATCAAGTCGCTATTAATTTAGCTGCCACTACATATATGATGGCAAGCGGAGTTTCTGCTGCTGCTACTATACAATCTGGAAATAGTTTTGGGAAAAACAACTTCATTTATTTGCGTTTATCAGCCATAAGTAGCTATCATATTGTTTTAATTTTTATGAGCGTAACGGCAGTATTATTTA